>JAENWV010000013.1 GCA_016650015.1 Thermoleophilia bacterium
ATCGCCAAGGATATCGTCAGAATGGGTATCGATAACTACGCCAATCGCGGCGAAGTAACCATCCCCCAGTTCACCGGTGACATGGTAGCCGGCTTCTCCCACGAGTACATCAACTACATGCTGGGCGGACGCTATCGTGCCTCGTTCCGGCCGCTCAACGACAACATCATGAACGGCAAGATCCAGGGCGCGGTGGCGATAGTCGGCTGTAACAACCCCCGCGTGACCCAGGATGAAGGCATCACCTACCTGGTGCGCGAGCTGATCAAAAACGACATCCTGGTCGTTCAGACCGGTTGTGCGGCGCACGCCTCGGCTAAATACGGTCTGCTGGCGCCGGAGACACTCGAAAAAGCAGGCGACGGCCTCCGCGAGGTCTGCGAGACGGTCGGCATGCCGCCGGTGCTGCATCTGGGCAGCTGCGTTGACAATTCACGCATCATGACTATCCTTGCCCAGGTGGTCGAGGAGGGTGGGCTCGGCGATGACATCTCCGATCTGCCGGTAGCCGCCATCTGCCCCGAGTACTACTGCGAGAAAGCGCTGGCCATTGGCACCTACGCCGCAGCCTCGGGCGTTTACACGGTCTTCGGTGTGCGCAATCCCGTGGAAGACTGTAAGGAAGTTGTGGACATCATGTCTAACGGCTGGGAGGAAAAGGTCGGCGGCCAGCTGGTCTTTGAGCCCGATAACAAAAAGGTTCTGGAGATGGTGCTGAACCGTATCCAGCAGAAGAGAGAAGCCCTCGGCATCCACGAGGAAAAAGAGCGCGTCCTGCTTGACATGGCCGCCCGGCGAGAGCTGTAGGAGGAGAGCATGAGCAAACTAATCGCATCATCGGTAATCGCCGGGGCACACCAGTTCGTCTCCGAGGCGGAGGAAGCGCTGGAGAAGGCGATCGACACGGTCGGTCCCGAGGCGATGATTGAGCTTCCCAACACGGGATACTACCTGCCGGTAATCTACGGACTCACCGGAATCAAGGTGGAAAAGCTGAAGGACATAGAGCAGGTGCTTTTGCACGCGCGGGAGCTCCTGCACGAGGGTCCGACGGAAAAGCTATGGACTCCTTATCTGGGCACGGCGCTGGACGCCGGCATCGCCACGCTTTTCTCCTGTGAAATCATCGAGTCGCTGCGTTACGTGCTGGAGCCGGGTTTTTACACCGCCACCGACGCGCCGACAGAGGATAATCTCTGGCTGGGCGCCGCTGACGACGTCATCATGCGTGAGCGCGGCGTCGAGTTCGTGGACGGCACCGCTCCCGGATTCGCTGCCATCACCGGCGCCGCTCCGGATGTGGAGACCGCCGTCCAGATCGCCCAGCAGCTCAAGGAGAAAATGCTCTATGTGTTCATCGCTGGCAAGGAAGACGGCGTCAGCTTTGCCGATCAACTGGTAGAGGGTGGCGTGGAGCTGGGCTGGAACACCCGGCTGGTGCCGTTCAGCCCCTATATTTCCGGCCATATCTGGTCGCTTGGCTTTGCCACACGCGCGGCGCTCGCCTTTGGCGGCGTCGAGCCCGGCGACTACCGCAATGTGCTGAAGTATAACAAGGACCGGGTCTTCGCCTTCGTGCTGGCATTCGGCCTGGTCACCGACAAGAAATATGCGGCGGCCGCCGGTGCCATCTCCTATGGTTTCCCGACTATTGCCACCAGCGATATCCCCGAGATTCTGCCCACCGGCGTCTGTACCTATGAGCACGTGGTCAGCAACGTGGCCTGCGAGGACATCGTCGCCAGGGCGATCGAGGTGCGCGGACTGAAGGTCGTCGTCACCGAAGTTCCGGTGCCGGTCTCTTACAGCCCCGCTTTCGAGGGCGAGCGCATCCGCAAGGGCGAGTACTGGGTGGAGCTGGCCGGTCCCAAGTCGGCCGGCTGTGAGTTCACCGAGATCGCTGATGATGTTGAAGATGGCAAGGTCACCGTGGTCGGTCCCGAGATCGACGACCTGGAGGAAGGTTCCACCATTCCATTCGCCGTTCACGCCGAAGTATCCGGCCGCAAGATGCAGAAGGACTTCGAGCCGATCCTGGAGCGCCAGGGCCACTCGTTCTTCAACGAGGCCGAGGGCGTATTGCATATGGGCCAGCGAGACACCATCTGGATGCGCATCAGCAAGCGCGCCCACGATGCCGGCTTCAACTTCGAGCATCTGGGCAAGATCATCCACGCCCGTTACCATGCCGATTTCGGCGAAGTGGCGGACAAGGTGCAGGTCACCATCTACACAAAGCAGGAAGATGTGGAGAAGCTGCTCAAGCGGGCGGAGGTCGCCTACCAGGAGCGGGACGACCGCCTTGGCAGCCTCACTGACGAGAGCGTCGACACTTTCTATTCCTGTATTCTCTGCCAGAGCTTCGCGCCCACACACGTCTGCGTGATCACGCCGGAGCGTCCCGGCCTCTGCGGCTCCTACAATTGGCTTGACGGCAAGGCCGCTTACGAGATGAACCCGACCGGCGGCAACCAGCCGGTGCCCAAGGGCGTGACCGTGGACGAAGAGCGTGGCCAGTGGAGCGGCGTCAACGAGTACGTCAAGGAACACTCCCAGGGTGCGGTCGAGGCGTTCAACACCTACTCCATGCTGGAAAATCCGATGACTTCCTGCGGCTGCTTCGAAGTCATCAGCTGTATCCTGCCGATGTGCAACGGCATCATGACCGTCAACCGCGAGTTTAAGGGCGACACGCCTTCGGGCATGAAGTTCTCGACGCTGGCCGGCTCGGTCGGCGGCGGCGTGCAGAGCCCCGGCTTCCTGGGACATTCCCGCTACTACATGGGTTCACCCAAGTTCATCTCTGCCGACGGCGGCATCAAGAGGCTGGTCTGGATGCCCAAGGAGCTCAAGGAAGAGATGCGTGATATCCTCAAGAAGGCAGGCGAGCTGGCCGGCGTCCCCGACCTGGTGGACAAGATCGCCACCGAGGAGAACGGGATCGAGGAGTCGGAGGTGCTCGAGTACATCACCAAGGTCGGTCATCCGGCTTTGGAGATGGACCCGATGTTCTAGATCGGTTCTGGCCCGGACGGCTATTATTCCGGCTATAGGAAACCTGTAAAATTCGAAGGGAGAGTGAGCTGTGGCTCTTAGCGGTCTGCAAATATTCAAGCTGCTTGCCAAGACTAACTGCAAGGAGTGCGGTTTTCCGACCTGTATGGCTTTTGCCATGCAGCTGGCGGCTGGCAAGGCTGAGCTGGACCAGTGTCCGTACGTGACTGACGAGGCCAAGGTGGCCCTCGGCGAGGCCTCGGCTCCTCCCGTGCGCAAGGTCACGGTGGGTGCCGGCGACATGGCCGTTACCGTCGGTGAAGAGACCGTGCTCTACCGGCATGAGAAGCGCTTCGAGCACATGCCGGGCCTGGGCGTCCTGATCACCGATGAGATGGACGACGCCACGGTCGACGGCCTGCTCGAACAGCTCAAGCAGACCGAGTTCAACTACGTGGGCCAGAACCTGAGGCCGCGGGTGGCCGCCATCAGGGCAACCGACGCTGGCAAGCTGGCGTCACTGGTGGCCAGGGCTGACGAGAAGGCTGGCGTGGCGATCATCATCATGCATGAAGACGCCGCGGCGCTGAAAACCGCCGCCGCGCCCATCAAGGATAAAAAGCCATTGCTCTATGCAGCGACTGAAACCAACTTTGACGCGGTGGCGGCCGTGGCCAAGGAACTGGATGTGCCGTTTGCCATCAAGGCCGACTCCCTGGAGGCGCTGGCCGAGCTGGGCCAGAAGGCGCTCGATGGTGACTTCAAGGAAGTAGTGCTCGACCCGGCTTCGAGTTCGCTGGGGGATGTGCTACACGACCAGACGCTCATCCGGCGCGCCGCGGTCAAGAAGACTTTTCGTGCCTTGGGATTCCCGACTATCGGTTTTCCCTGCAACATGACGGACGACAAAATGCTGGAGGCGGTCTATGCCTCCGTTTTCGTAGCCAAGTATGCCGGTTTCGTGATCCTGTCAGATCTTGACCCTGCACGGGTGCTGCCACTCCTTTACCTGAGCCAGAATATCTACACCGACCCCCAGCGACCGATGCAGATGGACCAGGGCGTCTATCCGATCAACGATCCGGGACCCGATTCGCCGATCCTGGTGACCACCAACTTCTCGCTGACTTATTTCACGGTGTCTTCCGAGGTCGAAGCAAGCAAGGTCCCGGCCTGGCTTTGCATCATGGATGTGGAAGGACAGTCGGTGCTCACCGCCTGGGCTGCTGGCAAGTTCGTCGCCGACGCCATCGCGCCATTCCTCAAGAAGAGTGGCATCGAGGAGAAGGCGCCCCATAAGAAGATCGTTATTCCGGGTTATGTGGCCCAGATCTCCGGCGAGCTCGATGAAGAGCTGGGCGAAGGCTGGGAAGTGCAGGTCGGGGTTCGCGAAGCCGCCGACATCCCCAAGTTCCTGCGCCAGTGGAGCGCGAACTGACCAACGGCATATCGAGGTCAACGGCGCGCCCCGTGCCGGGTGACGCGCGGCTGCGGCCACCTTGCGAGGTCGCCTGCCCGATCCACACGGACGCGCAGCGGTATATCCAGATGGTCGCCGAGGGGAAGAATGCCGAGGCGTTAGGGGTCGTGCGCGAGACCAATCCCATGCCGCAGGTCATCGGACGCATCTGCGCCCATCCCTGCGAGGAAGCCTGCCGGCGGGGTAGCGTGGACGAACCCATCGCCATCTGTAACCTCAAGCGTGTGGCCAGCGACGGGGCCAAGGCTGCCGGACTGGGATACGAGCCGCCCGCGGTCGAATTCACCACGGGCAAGAAGGTCGCCATCATCGGCTCGGGCCCGTCGGGCCTGGCGGCGGCCCATGATCTGGCCTTAATGGGCGTGCAGCCGGTCATTTTCGAGAAGCAGCCCGAGGCGGGTGGCTTCCTCAGGACAGGAATTCTCAACTATCGCCTGCCCAAGGACATACTCGACGAGGATATCGATTACATCCGGGGCCTGGGTGTCGAGATCAGAACCGGCGCCGGCGTGGGGGAGGACATTAAATTTGACGATCTGGTAGCGGAATACGATGCCGTTCTTATCGCCGTCGGCCTTTCCGAAAGCCGGCCGTTGCCGATTCCCGGAGCCGACCTGCCGCAGGTGCTGCTGGCGGTTCCCTTCCTGGAGAATGTTAACGCCGGACGCGAGACGGAGGGACTGGGAAAAGAAATAATCGTCATCGGCGGCGGCAACGTCGCCATCGACGTGGCCCGCTCGGCGAAGCGCATAACCGGCGGCAAGGTAACCATGGTCTGCCTGGAGGCAGACAACGAGATGCCGGCGCATGACTGGGAGATCGCCGACGCCAGGGCCGAGGGTATCGAGATGGTGTGCAGCCAGGGGCCGAATGCCTTTGTCGGCGAGGGCAAGCTCGAAGGTTTACAGATCAAGAAGTGCGAGTCCGTCTTCGATGAGCATGGGCGTTTCGCTCCGACTTTCTGCGAGACTGAGCTTTCCGTGATTCCGGGCGATACCGTCATCGTCACCATCGGGCAGATGTCGAACCTGTCGTTTTTACCGGACACTGGACCCGCCCTGAACCAGCGCGGCATTCTTATTTTTGATCGCGAGCAGTGCACGACCAGCCAGCGCGGCATTTTTGCCAGTGGCGAGGTCGTCACCGGGCCTGGGGCGGCGGTAAATGCGCTGGCCAGTGGCAAGCGGGCGGCGATCGCCGTGGCGCGCTATCTCGGCGTAGATGTTAGTTTCAGCCACGAGCCGGTTGCGATCGCTGAAGTTCCGGCTGATGTCAGCGAAAAGATCAAGCCGGCGGCGCGGCGCCAGATGCCGGTACGCGATTCGGATGAGAGGCTGAAAGATTTTGAGGAAGTGGAAACCGGCCTGGGCGAGGTTGACGGCCGCTGCGAGGCGTCCCGCTGCCTGCTCTGTGGCAGTGGCGCCCGGTATTCAGAGCTCAAGTGTGTCGCCTGTCTCACCTGCGTGCGGGTCTGCCCCTACGGCGCACCCTGGGCCGACAAGGATGGTTTGGGCGGCATCGACGCCGGCAAGTGTCAGGCCTGCGGTATCTGTTTCACCCAGTGCCCGGCGAAGGCCATTGACCTCACTGTGGTTAGCGAGGATGATCTGATGGCGAGCATAGCCCGGACAGTAACGGCCTTCGGCGGCGAGCTGGAGCTGGGCTGCTGGTACTCACAGTCGCGCGTGGCTCCGGATGCCGGCTTCATTTCGCTGCCGTGTACTTCGAGGCTGAGCGTCAGGATGCTGCTGCATGCCCTGGAAAGTGGCGCGTCGAAAGTTTTCGTCGCCGTTTGCAGCGAGGATGACGACGGCCACTTCGTTCATGGTCACCGGCAGACTCGAGCCGCCGTGGCCGAGTCGCAAAAGGCGCTGGCGGAAATTGGCCTGGATCCGGAGTTGATTGAATTGAGGCTGGTTGCAGTGAAGAAATGCATGGCGGGAAAATAAATCCCGGGGGCAAATCTCGGGGACACATTACTTAATTGATAGTTACAGGGACACGTTACTTAATTACCCATGATCACAGCTGAACGAAAACCATTCGACCAGATTAAAACGGTCACCGACCAATTCGAGAACATTCTCGTGGTCGGTTGCAATACCTGTGTCGCCGTCTGTCTCACCGGCGGTGAAAAGGAAGCTGAGATACTAGCGACGCAACTGCGGTTGCAGCGGCAGAAGGACGGCATTGGCGGCACGGTGGAGACGGTCACCGTTCTGCGCCAGTGCGAGAACGAGTATGTCGACGCGGTGGCCGCGCAAGTCGCGGGCAAGGATCTCATCCTCTCCACTGCCTGCAGCATCGGGCCGCAGCTGTTCGCCGATCGTTTTCCGCAGGTGCGGGTGGCGCCGGCAATGAACACCAACATGCTGGGCGTGGTCAAGGAGCACCATGTCTGGACTGAATACTGCGCCGCCTGTGGCGACTGCGTCATCTTCAACACCGGTGGTATCTGCCCGATAGCGCGCTGCGCCAAGCAGCTGACCAACGGTCCCTGCGGTGGTTCCCAGGATGGGCATTGCGAGATCTCGAAGGATATCCCCTGCGTCTGGCAGCTCATATATCTCAAGCTGGCGTCGTTCGGGCTGGAGGGAAACCTCTCGCGCATCAGCGGTCCCAAGGACTGGTCCAAAGCGAACAGCGGCGGACCGCGCACCATGAAGAAGGAAGGGTTCAAGCCATGAGATCCGGTTCGACCCTGGAAACAGTATTAGAGGCGGGCAAGTTTGCCGTCACGGCGGAGCTGGGTCCCCCCAAGAGCGCCGACCCGCAGGTAATCATCGACAAGGCCAATATCCTCAAGGGCCACGTCGACGCGGTAAATATCACCGACAACCAGACCGCCATCGCCCGCATGAGCAGTATGGCCGCGGCGAAGCTGGTGATCGAGCAGGGGCTTGAGCCGATCATGCAGATGACCTGCCGGGATCGCAACCGCCTGGCGATGCAGGCCGACATCCTCGGCGCCGCGGCGCTGGGCGTGAAGAACCTGCTCTGCCTCACCGGTGACCACCAGAGTTTCGGCAATCATCCGCAGTCGCTGGGTGTCTTCGATCTGGATTCAGTGACGCTGGTCAGGATGGTCAGGGACATGCGCGACGGTCCCCGGTTCCAGTGCGGCGAAGAGATTGCCTTCGCGCCGCGGCTCTTCATCGGCGCGGCAGCCAATCCCTACGCGGACCCCTTCCCTTTCCGGGCGATACGGTTGGCGAAAAAGGTCGATGCCGGCATCGATTTCTGCCAGACCCAGATCATCTACAACGTGGAAAAGTTTGAGGAGTTCATGCGCCAGTGCCGCGAGCTGGGCGTCACTGAACGGTGTAAAATATTGGCTGGAGTGGCGCCGTTGAAGAGCGCCGGCACGGCCAGGTACATGAAAAACCGGGTGGCGGGAATGGACGTTCCCGATGAGCTGGTGGAGCGCATGAGCGCCGCAGCGGACCCCCAGGATGAAGGCATTGACGTCTGCGTGGAGATCATCAAGCGCGTGAAAGAGATCGACGGGGTCGCGGGGGTACATATAATGGCGGTAGAATGGGAATCCGCGGTGCCCGAGATAACAAAGCGGGCCGGTCTGATACCGGGGTCCGCCAGTTAGGGCGGAAGCCTTAATCGTGCAACCACGAACCAGGAACTATTTATCTACGGAGGGTTTATGAAGGCGATCGCTGAGAATATCAACGTAATGAGCAAGTCTATCGGAGAGGCGATGCAGAACCGTGTTGCCGAACCCATCCAGCAGCTGGCAAAGGAATGCACCGAAGCTGGAGCCCATCTTTTGGACATCAACCTGGGACCGGCGCGCAAGGGCGGTCCTGAGCTGATGGAGTGGGTGGTCCAGACAGTCCAGGAGGCTTCCGACCTGCAGCTTTGCCTCGACACCAGCAACCACGAGGCCATGGAGGCCGGCATCAAGGCCTGCAACCAGCCGCCGCTGCTCAATTCCTTCAGCGCCCAGCCGGACAAGATGGAGAACATCCTGCCGCTGGCCGCGAAGTACGACTGTGAGATAATCGGCCTGACGATGTCGACGCATATTCCCATCGACGCCGACGAGCGCATCGCCATCGCTTACGAGCTGGTGGCCGCGGCCAACGCCCTGGGAATCCCCAACTCGCGTATCTGGATCGATCCGATCGTCCTGCCGATCGGCGTCGAGGTCGGCCAGGCGCACGCCGTAGCCGTACAGAGCGTGCTCAAGTCCTTTCCCGAACTCTTCGAGGAGCCGGTGCAGTCGACCTGCGGCCTTTCCAATACGTCCAACGGCGCCCCGGATGAGCTACGTGGCGCTATCGAGCGCGCCTACCTGCCGATGCTTGCCGCCTGTGGCATGACTTCATCTATCTGCAACGCCAAAGATCCGGAGATGATGCGTACCATCAGGCTGATCAACGCGCTCACGAACGAGTCGCTTTATTCCGTCTCCGACGCGGAGCTGAAATAATACCAGCTGGCCGGACGGGAAAAGGGACGGGCAGATTTTAAGAACCGGGCACCACGTATCGATAACGCGGAACCACGATAGCAAGAGGAGGACATGTACAAAATACTTGACAAAGTAGATTATTCAGATGACGTGTATATGCAGGTCATCGAGGCCCCGGCAGTTGCCGCGGCCGCCCAGCCGGGACAGTTCATCGTCCTGAGGATCCATGAAGAGGGGGAGAGGATCCCTCTGACAATCGCCGACTTCGACCGCGAGGCCGGCACGATAACCATCGTCGTCCAGGCGGTAGGCAAATCGACGCGTCACCTGCAGAAGCTTGGTAAGGGTGACTCGATCGCCAACTTTATCGGGCCGCTGGGCCTGCCCAGCGAGATCGAGAAGGTCGGAACGGTTATCTGCGCCGGCGGCGGCGTCGGCGTGGCGCCGGTATATCCGATCGCCCGCGCTCTCAAGGAAGCGGGCAACAAGGTTATCTCCATCGTTGCCGCCCGTAACGAGAGCCTCCTGCTCTGGGAAGACAAGATGCGGGAAGTCAGCGACGAGCTGATCGTCACCACCGATGATGGCAGCTGCGGCCGCCATTGCCTGGTCACCGAACCTCTCAAGGAGCTTTGCGAGGCCGGCGGTATCGACCTGATTTACGCCATCGGCCCGGGCATCATGATGAAATTCTGTTGCAAGACTACGAAAGAGTACGGCGTCAAGACCATCGTCAGCCTCAACTCGATCATGGTCGACGGCACTGGCATGTGCGGCGCCTGCCGTGTCAGCGTTGGCGGCGAGACCAAATTCGTCTGCGTCGACGGGCCGGAATTCGACGGGCACCAGGTCGACTTCGACCTGCTGATGTCCCGCCAGCGCCAGTATCTGTCCCAGGAGAAGGAATCATTGGATCTCTATGTTGAATGCGGTGGTGATAAAAGATGCATGACGTAAATACAGACAAACCCGGCGACAAGCCGGAAAAGAAACCGAAGCGGCCGAAGCTTCCCCGCACGGGCATTCCCGAGCAACCGGCGAAGCAGCGGGCGACCAATTTCGATGAGGTGACTCTGGGATACAACGAGGACATGGCGAAACTGGAAGCCAGCCGCTGCCTGCAGTGCAAGAAACCCAAGTGCGTCCTGGGCTGCCCGGTGGGCATCGACATCCCCGCCTTCATCAAGCTCATCGAGGACGGCGACTCCGCCGCGGCCATCGCCAAGCTCAAGGAGACCACCAGCTTCCCCGCCGTCTGCGGCCGCGTCTGTCCGCAGGAGGAGCAGTGCGAGCTGCACTGCATCCTCGGCCGGAAGCAGGAACCGGTGGCCATCGGCCGCCTGGAACGTTACGCGGCCGACTGGGAATTCGCCAACGGCAGCTCCAGCAAGCCGGAAATCGCCGCCAGCAAGGGCAAAAGCGTGGGTGTGGTCGGTTCCGGCCCCGCCGGAGTCACCTGTGCCGGCGAGCTCGCCAAGATGGGCTACGACGTCACCATCTACGAGGCCTTGCACAAGCCAGGCGGCGTGCTGGTGTACGGCATACCCGAGTTCCGCCTGCCCAAGGCCATCGTCCAGCGCGAGTGTGATTATGTCGAAAGCCTCGGCGTCGAGATCAAGCTCGACTACGTCATCGGCCGCACCCTGACCGTTGATCAGATGATGGAAAAAGGCCACGAGGCGGTCTTCCTCGCCAACGGCGCCGGACTGCCTTCGTTCATGAACATCCCCGGCGAGAACCTCAACGGCGTCTATTCCGCCAACGAGTTCCTCACCCGGTCGAACCTGATGAAAGCCTATCGCTTTCCTGAATATGACACGCCGATCAAGGTCGGCAAGAAGGTCGCCGTGATCGGCGGCGGCAACGTAGCCATGGATTCGGCGCGCACGGCGCTGAGGCTGGGTGCCGAGGTCCATTTGATCTATCGCCGGTCCCGCGAAGAGATGCCGGCGAGGGCTGAGGAAGTCCACCACGCCGAGGAAGAGGGTATCATCTTTAATCTGCTGACCAACCCGACCCAGATAATCGGTGACAACGAAGGCTGGGTCGAGGAGATCGAGGTCGTCGATATGGAACTGGGTGAGCCGGACGCCAGCGGCCGCCGCCGTCCCGTCACCGTCGATGGTTCCGAACGCCGCATACCGGTTGACGTAGTGATCGTCTCGGTAGGAACCAGGGCCAATCCGCTGCTCACCAAGAGCACCAGCGGCCTCGACCTCAACAAGTGGGGCAACATCGTCGCCGACGAACACACTCTGCTGACCAGCAAGGAAGGCGTTTTCGCCGGCGGCGACATCGTCACCGGCGCCGCCACGGTTATCCTGGCGATGGGCGCCGGCAAGACCGCCGCGCGCTCCATCGACCGTTACCTGCAGGGCGAGCCGCTTCTGACGGCGGAAGAGGAAGAAGCGATCTATACGGCGGAAGAAAAAGCGGCGGAGAAAGCTGCGGCGAAGTAAGAACGTATTGAAGGCTGATGTGCACCCCGTATCATCGGCGGGGCGGCACTGAGCAGATCGATGGGAACCGCAGAGGCGCGGCGCTTCGCCCCGCGCCTCTGCGCCCCTCATATAAACAAAGCACCCTTACCCTCCGACTATAACCCCGAATCGATTTATCGACCGCAATAGCTGCCCTTCCATTTGGCCGCTGCTGCTGTTAACCTGCTGACGGATACGTCCTGCGGCACGTTCTTTTAGCCTGATCCTGGAAGAGGGTCTTGCGGGGATTTTAGGTACTCAGCTCAATACAGTACAAATGTGATGTAGTTTGTTGACAAAGGGGCAATACTGTTGTATAAAAGAGCGACGGCAGTGCATGGTTTCAAACGGGAAAAACCGGTGTCGATTCCCCAGTAGCTTACCGCTCAAGTCCGGGTCGTCACAGCAATGGCAGGGAAGAGGGGAAAGTTGGAGAACACACCAGACCTGAAGGCCGCCGAACGTCAGGGCGAGATATCGGGCTCGTGGAGTTTTTTGCCTTACGAGGAGGAGCAGGAGACTCCGCGACGCGAACTCCAGCTGCTCAGGGCGGTCCATGCCCTGGTTATCCCCCTGGTCGATACGGCTGTTATCGCCGTTACCCTGGTAATCGCCTACTTTATGGCCGAGAGCCTTATCAGTAACGGTTCTCTTGACGGCCTTATCGGTTCGTCGCCGGGTGCATTGACGACCTGGGTGCTGTGGGCCGGCCTGATCTCCATTCCGCTATGGCTCGTGGTTTTCGCGGCATTCGGCGTCTACCGTCGCGAAGTCATACGGTTGTCTGTTTCAACCTTTGACGAGTTACCCCAGACAATCGGCGCGCTTTCGGCCGGATCCTGGGTCATGTTTTCTTTCCTGGCGCTCTTCAGCCGGGGCAATCCTACAGGTAGAGCCATCTGGATCTTTGTTGTCCTCGCCTGGGTGCTGCTCACGATCATGCTCCCCCTGAGGAGGGCCGTCGTGCGTATCGGGCTGTCTTTTAAAAATCCCTTCCGTACCAGCACTCTGGTCGTCGGCGCCGGCGAGGTTGGCAGAAGTCTCATCGGCCGGCTGGCGCGCCACAGGGAATACGGTTTGCGAGTGGTGGGCTTTCTCGACACAGCCTCGCTGGAGGAGCAGCGGGTTGGGGAAGAGGAGCAGGCGGCGCCGGTCCAGCTGCTCGGAAGGCCCTCGGAACTGCGCTCGATCGTCGATAGATACGGCATCAGCCGTGTCATCATCGCATTCTCGCGGACACCGCATCCACTGATTTTGGGCGTTATCCATCAATGCCAGGAAATGAAGGTCGACGTCAGTGTTGTGCCCCGCTTTTTCGAGGCGCTTTCCCCATGGGTCGAGATCGAGGATGTGGAAGGTCTGCCGATCATGAGCCTGCCGCGGTACACCCGGCATGGCCGGATCGCACGGCTGGCCAAACGTGTCATGGACCTCGTGGGCGCTACTATCGTGGCCACCGTACTCTCACCGCTGCTGCTGTTCGTGGCGCTGTTGATCAAACTCGATTCTCCCGGGCCTCTTTTCTTCAAACAGGGCCGGATGGGTAAGGACCACAAGCATTTTTTGATGTACAAATACCGTTCGATGCTGGTCGACGCCGACAGCAGGAAGGACGAGCTGGCCGGGCAAAACGAGGTTACCGGCCCCATCTTCAAGATGAAGGACGATCCTCGCCTAACCAGGGTAGGCCGAATCATCCGCCGTCTCAGCATCGACGAGCTGCCGCAGCTCATTAATGTTTTCAGGGGTGAGATGAGCCTCGTGGGTCCGCGGCCGTTGCCGGTAGCGGAGGCGGAAGGCTGCCTGGGGACCGCCGACATGCGTCACCTGGTGCAGCCGGGCATCACGGGGCTGTGGCAGATCCTGGGCCGCAGCGACATCCCCTACGAGGAAATGGTGCAGCTGGATTATCTCTACGTGGCCAACTGGACCCTGAGATGGGATATCAAGATCATCCTGAGAACCGTCCTGGCGATAGTGCGAAAGCGCGGAGCATACTAAATTTGCCGGATGACCGGCATGGGGCCGTCTAGTGGTTTAAGGTCGTTCCCCGATTTCTCAAATAGGGCAATATCTTTCGCATCACGTCGCTGACGCGGCTGGTTCGATCGGCGAATTTCAGGTGGACCCAATTAAGTGGCCCCAGCTCAATCGGAAAAGTAAAGTTGTAGTGAGCAAGCCGCCAATGAGGAATCCGGTTTAATATCGGTATTTTTAGATTCCCGAGGGGAAGTATGCTCGCGTACCCTCCGGCTCTGACGAATTTTTTTGTTTCATTCGCGGTAACCCATGGCAGCCAGGAAACTTCCATCTCCTTGTTCATCCGGTTAAGGGTTTCCCAGTCCTCCGTACGCTTTGGTGGTACAAAGCCTGCCTCCACGACCATGTCGTATAGAGGAACACCGGGGTAAGGCATATATGTTCCCAGGGAGAAAGACATCCGGGGATGGATTTTCCACAGCTCCAGGCAGAGGTTTATCGTGTTCCTGATCTCCTGTTTGGTCTCCGTGGGGTTGCCGAGAATGACGCAATTTGACACTCTCACCTCGGGATATTTCGCCAAAATTGTGATGCCCTTGATAATGTCATCAACAGTCTGGTCCTTTTGCATCAGCTTGAGAATCCGGTCATTGCCGGACTCCAGACCGAAGCAGATTCCTTGACACTGCGTATCCCTGAGCTTGCGAGCCAGTTCATCAGTGATGTAACCGATTCTTAGCTGGCCCTCCCATGGCAGATTGACCGCTTCCAGAATTTCAATCGCCCGCTTTTTATTGGCAAAAAAGTTGTCATCGTAGAATCTGATTCCGTCGATGCCATACCGGTCTTTTAGCTTCTGGATTTCAGAAATTACGAATTCTTTTGAGTGCGCTCTCCATCGACCGCCGCTGAATTCGAGGCTGTAACAGAAACCGCATCTGTGTGGACAGCCACGCGAAGTGATGTAATTAAGCACCTTTTTACGGCCCCACATCGGGACGAGGTATCTGCTGACATCGACGAGGTCCCAATCGAGCTTGAAATCGTCCAGGTTTTCGATAAGCGGACGACGCTCCGTGAATATCAGCTCGCCGTCCCGCTTGAAACCAATGCTCCTGACATTCTCGAGATCCTTCCCGTTTTCGATGGCATCGGCAAATTCTACGGCAGTTTCTTCGCCCTCTCCTATGACGATCGCATCAACGTACTCCTCGCTCAGGGTCTGCTCCGGGACCATGGAAGCGTGTACGCCACCCCAAACAATCGGGATATCGCTCAGTTTTTTTATTTCCCTGGAAAGCTGAGCTGAAAAATTGGTCTGATTGCAGGTGAAGGCAGATATGCCAACAAATAACGGGTCCTTATCGGCAATGACTGTTGCATATTCTGAAATTTCCCCAGGCGCGATGTGGAGCACTTCGACGTCGTAGCCGGCCCTTTTTAGCGCACTCCCGACATACAAAATCCCGAGAGGGGGCGCAAACATGAACTCCGGAGAACTTATATTCACCAAGGTAATCATTCTGCCTCTTCTGTGAAATTAGATGTAATACTACTGCAATGATAACATTTATCTCTTGAAATCATCTACGGAAAAATTGAAACCAATCTTATGGTGATTCCTTTCGGATCTTCAATAAATCTGTCGTTGGCTCATAGTGCCGTTAGCAAGAACCGGTGCTAAATAGATAGACTAACATCATGAAAAAAATCGACGCAAATACAACGGATGAGGAAAGCCAGAGCCCCGGCGAGGGTGGGGCGGGAGGCTCTACATACCTGCCACAGGTCGCCAGGGGGGCGGTTATAAATTTTTCCGGCATCATCGCGCGGCTGATACTCGTCTACGGTTATACTTTTATGCTGGCACGCCTGTTGTCGGTCAGCGAGCTGGGCGAATACTTTCTCATGCTTACCATCGTTAACCTCCTGGGCCTGGCGTCCATGGTGGGGCTGGATCTGGGGGTGGTGCGCTATGTGGCTCTTTATGCCGGCGAAGGGAAATTGGGGCTGGCTCGCAAGGCGTTGAGAGCGGGGCTTATGTTCGGCCTGCCCGTGGCTTTGGTGTTCATGGCGGGCCTGTTTTTTGCCGCGCCCGCTGTAAGCGCCCATTTTTTTGAAAGTAGCGCCGAAGCCGTCACGGGGCTTCGCATTTTTGCCGTAGCGATTCCATTCCTGGTGGCCGCCCGCCTCTTTAATGCCACAACTCAGGGAATGCATCAGATGAAGTACCAGGTATTAAGCCGTGATTTCGGCGAGCAGGTCGCCAAGATCGGGTTTTCAGTTTTACTGCTGGCCCTGGGCGGAGGCCTGATAGGAGTAGTCTGGGCCAATCTGGCTTCGATGGCCACAGCCGCCACTCTGGCCCTCGTGTTCGCCATGGTCGTTCTGGCGGGGCCGAAAGGCTCATCCGACACCGAGATCAAACCCACGGCGGCCGTTCTTAGATATTCCTTCCCGCTGGCATTTGCAAATATAGTCGTGGCGCTAACCCTTTGGGTCGACACGCTGATATTAGGTTATTTAGGCACAACGGAGGATGTTGGCTTCTATGGAGTGGCGCTGAAGATCTCGGTGATCGGCGCCAAGATTATTACCGCCTTTGTAATCGTTTTTACGCCGATTATCGCCGACCTGTGGAACCAGGGCAGGTCGGAGGAGCTCCGGGAGCTATATATTACAGTCAGCCGGTGGATCTTCATGCTGAGCATTCCGATTTTTCTCGTGTTGATTCTGTTTTCTGATTCCCTGATGCGTATCTTCGGCTCCAACTTTGTAGCCGGCAGCGTGGCGCTTGTCTTTCTAGCTATCGGGCAGATGATGAGCGCGTCGACCGGAGCCGCCGGTTTCATGGTACTCATGTCCGGCCATTCCAGACTTGAACTTCTCAACGTGAGTACGACCCTGGCCGTGAACGTTGTTATCTGTTTTTTGTTGATACCGCGTTATGGAGTCGTCGGTGCAGCGATAGCACACATGTCATCTTTGGGAGTAGTAAACCTCATGAGAATAATAGAGATCTGGATTTTCATGCACATGTACGCCTATGACCGCAGTTATTTAAAGCCGATCCTGTCCGGATTTGCCGGCGCTCTGGTGGTGGCTCTGATCGGCAGGTATGTCATCGTGGATGCCGGTCTGATGCAGCTGGTAGCTCTTGCTTCCGTGTTGTTTTTCCTCTATTTTCTAGGTTTGGTGGGCTTGGGTCTGGAAGAGCAGGACAAGACTATGCTGAAGAAGATAAAAGCCAGTGTAATCAGGATAAAAACAACCTGAAGTTTTCTCGAGCGGATACTAAGGAAAGGTCATAATGTCAAAAGTTTGCGTTATTGGGCTGGATGGGGGAACGTTTTCTGTTATTGATTATCTCATCGGGCAAAAGCGCCTCCCGAATTTTGCCCGCTTGATGACGGCAGGCAGCCGTGCGACGCTGCTTTCGACGACACCGCCTTTAACGCCGGCCGCCTGGACATCTTTTTATACAGGATCTAACCCGGGCAAGACCGGAGCGGTCGGTTTCTTTAAATTCCGCCCTGGAACCTATCAGCTCGAGCCGATGAATGCCGGCAACCTCGAGGGTACGCCGATCTGGTCTCTCGCCGGCAGCCGACGCAAAAGGGTATGCGTCTTCAACGTGCCCGTGACTTACCCGGCCACTCCGGTTAACGGGATCCTTATCTCCGGCATGGACGCTCCCAGTTTTGATGATCAGGCTATTTATCCACTTGAGCAAAAAAGCAGTTTCTTGTCAGCAGTTCCCGATTACAAGGTCTCTACCGAGATCGACGCCAGGGATCTGCTAAATCACAGCCAGGATCCAGTGGGGGATTGTATAGCGCAGTTAAAGTCACACCTCCAGATGGAAATTCGGGCGATAAATCACCTGATGGAGTTGGAGGATTGGGACCTTTTTATCGGCGTCATCCGGTCTCCGGATGGCTTCCAGCACATTTTCTGGGAGGATGCTGAAAAAGTGATCACCGGGGAGGCCGTCACGGCGGAAGAGTCGATACGAGCGGAGGCGGTTTTCGGTTGTTACGAGGCCATCGATCGGGAACTGGGAGAGACATGGTCTGCCTGGTGCTCGGATCGGAACCTTATTTTCATGTCCGACCATGGTTTTGGCAGGCTTCGCAGCGACGTTTGTTTAAACCGGGTACTGGCGGACGCCGGCCTGCTTGCATTTCTTCCCCGCGGCAGCCGCAAGCGCTCCCGTGACTATCTGGTAAAAAAGCTGCAAGCTCGCCTGACTGTTCAAACCAGGCAGAAGATCAAGCGTTTGCTGGGAAAGGACGAGACCGGCGAGCGCTGGAATTCGTTTGTGGATTCTCTGGTTGCCGATATTGACTGGAGCCGCACGCGTATATCTGCTATTGCCCAGCATGGCTGTCTATACCTGAATCTGAAGGGGCGCGATCCCTTGGGAATGGTGGCCGGCGAAGCGGAGCGGCAGGCGGTGCTCAAAGAAACTGAAGCTGTACTTTCCGAACTCAGGGATCCTGAAGATGGAGAGCCGGTGGTCTCAAAATTTTACCGTAAGGAGGATCTCTATCATGGTCCGCTCATGTCGACGATGCCGGATATGGTAGTCAATATGCGCAATTGGTCATATAGGGGCATTTCCAGCACCTCGATCGAGCTTTCTGAAGAGTCCATCTTCCGGTCTCAGTATAAACAATGGCGGCAGCTTGGCCATTCCGGCACCCACAGGCTGGAGGGAATTCTGCTCATGCGCGGTCCGGACATCAACACCGCTGATATTGGCGTAGCACAAATGGTGGATGTGGCGCCGACAATCATGCGCCTGCTGGGTCTGCCAGCTTCACAGGACTGGGATGGGCAGGTGCTTGAGGCGGCACTGGGTATGGACGCGGCCGGGCCGGTAAGAGAAGAAAAAGAGGCATATCAGGCCGGTGGGAAAGTCGAGGACGATCAGGTTTATTCCCGGGAAGATGAGGAAGAAATCCGCAAGCGCCTGGAAAACCTGGGATACCTTTAGATGTCAGCGGCATTATTCTTAAGAGATTGCACTGGACCGGCTAATACAAGGAATGAGTTGATTTGTCAAAAGTTTGCGTAATCGGGCTGGATGGCGGCACTTTTTCTGTAATTGATTATCTGGTCGACAAGGAACGCCTGCCTAATTTTGCCAGTTTGATGGGCAAGGGCAGCCGCGCGACCTTGCTCTCAACGGTACCTCCCCTCACCTGGCCGGCATGGGCGTCATTTTATACCGGGACCAATCCGGGCAAGACCGGGGCGGCGGACTTATTCAAGTTTCGTCCCGGCACCTATCAGCTGGAGCCGATGAATGCCGGCAATCTCAGGGGTGAGCCGATCTGGTCTCTGGCCAGCAGCAAGGGAAAGCGGGTGTGTGTCTATAACGTACCTGTGACTTACCCGGCCATTCCGGTCAACGGGATTCTTATCTCTGGCCTGGATGCCCCGAGCTTTAATGATCGGTCTATTTATCCTCTGGAGTTTAAAGAAAGGCTGCTGGCTGCGGTCCCGGATTTTAAGATCACCTTTGAAAATGACGCGAAATATTTAGTTACTCATCATAAGGATCCCGTCCGCCAGTGGATCCGGCAGGCCATGGCATATCTGGACATGGAAATGAGGGTGATAGATTACCTTAACCAGCTGGAAGAATGGGATCTTTTTGTTGCGGTTATCAGATCTACGGACATTTTCCAGCATACTCTCTGGCGTGATGCTGAGAAAATAATGGAAGGCACGGAGTTTTCCGCGGAAGAGCTGTTGCGGGCCGAAGCGGTATTTGCCTGTTATGAGGTCATCGATCAGAAGTTGGGCGAGCTTGCTTCAGCCTGGGGCTCAGAACGAAACATTGTCATCATGTCCGACCATGGTTTTGGCAGGTTGCATGGCCAGGTCTGCATGAATCGTGTGCTGGCTAACGCCGGTCTGCTTAAATTTCACCCCGTGAGCAGCCGCAAACGCTCCCGCGCATATCTGGGGAAGAAGCTGCGGGCTCATTTACCGGTTCAAACGAAGCAAAAAATCAAGAATTTTCTGGGAAAAGGCCAGGCCGACGCGCGTTGGTCATCATACGTCGATGTTCTCGTCGCTGATATCGATTGGAGCCAGACGCGAATGTGCTCCATTGGCGGGTTTGGCAGTTTATTTATAAATCTCAAGGGCCGCGACCCCATGGGCACGGTTGGCAGCGAGGCGGAGCGGCAGGCGGTCCTGGCTGAGGCGGAAGCTGTTTTGTCCGAGCTCAAGGACCCTCGGGATGGCCTGCCGATGGTAACCGAACTTTACCGTAGGGAAGAGCTATATCACGGACCGCTTATAACTGAGATACCTGATATGGTGGTTAATCTGCGTGACTGGTCCTACTGCCCGGTTGTAGGAACCGCATCGGAGCTTGCCGAGAAGGCGATCATTCGGCCCCCGGTGCAGGAGTGGAAGCAGCTTGCTCATTCCGGGACCCATCGGCGGGAGGGAATATTGCTTTTAAATGGCCCCGAAATCAGCCACTGCGACTTGGGCGTCGCGCAGATGGTGGATATAGCGCCGACGGTGATGAACCTGCTCGACCTGCCGGCGCTTGAGGATTGGGATGGCCGGATCCTGGAGGACGCCCTGGGTGGCGGCGCAGCCCGAGTGGTGTCCGGAATGGAGGGATACCAGCAAAGCCGGACTGAACGCAGGGGCAAGGTTTACTCCCAGGAGGACGAGGATGAAGTTCGCAAACGGCTTGAGGATTTAGGTTATCTCTGATTAGAATTATCATATTCTGGCCCCAAATATACCTCTCCTTGGCAATTTACTGCTCATGTCACACCTTTGACTAACCAATATCTGTCATTTAAAATCAAGTAATCAAGTGGTATTTGTCATTTTTGAACCACTGAATCTTCCCTGGGACAATATATGAGGAAAATGGCTCGGACTGCTATACAGCTGGGGAACGGTAGGATGACTTGATCAATAATTTTGGGGTGGAGAGCCCTCGGGTTGCCGTATTCGGTCTTGACGGTACTCCCTACAGTTTTTTAAAGTCAGAGATAGAGGCCGGGACGCTTCCCCACCTTGGGTCGCTGGTCTCGCGCGGGGAATTCAGACAGATGGAGACGGAGATACCAGCGATCTCCTCTGTCGCCTGGGCTTCGTTCATGACTGGCGTCAATCCTGGCGAACACGGTATTTATGGCTTCACCGATCGTAAGCCCGGCACTTACGACATCACCTTTCCCAACTACGGCGATCTGAAGGCGGAACCGGTCTGGGACCGCATAAGCAGAGCGGGCGGGCGTTGCTGCGTCCTTAATGTGCCCTCCACCTATCCGGCCCGTCCCCTGAACGGCGTTCTGGTGTCGGGTTTCGTGGCGCCCACACTCCAGCGCGCCGTCTACCCGCCAGAGGCGTTCGATTACCTGAGTCGCTCCGGCTACCGCATAGACGTGGACGCTTCCCTGGCCCGGCGTTCTCTGGATCTGCTCATCGATGACCTCCATGCCACGCTGGAAAAACGGCGCGAAGCCATACTGCATTTCCTCAGCCAGGAGAACTGGGATTTCTTCATGGCGGTATTTACAGGCACCGATCGCCTGCATCACTTTCTCTGGCGGTTCTACGTGGAGGGCGATGCCGTTTACCGGCCCGAGTTCCTCCGCTATTACCGACGCCTGGATGAGATCATAGGCGAGATTTTTTCCCTGATGCCGGCGGACACCGCCTTGTTCATGCTCTCGGACCACGGTTTCTGCGGTATCGAGAAGGAAGTATTTCTAAATCCTCTATTAGCCCAGGCGGGGCTTCTGGCGCTCAGAGGCAGCGAGCCGAAAACCATCGCCGACTTGGACGCCGGCTCCACCCGGGCCTACTGCATGGACCCGGGCCGCATATATCTGAATCTGCGCGGCCGGGAGCCTGGTGGCATCGTGGCGCCGGAGGCGGCAGAAGGGATTCTGGACCAGATTACGGCTCTGCTCACGGGTCTGCGGGATCCGGAGAACGGCGGGCAGGTGATCGAGTGGGTGGCAAGAGGAAAAGAAATTTTCAGCGGGCCTTGCGCCGAGGCCGGACCCGACCTGGTGGCGGTGCCCAAACCGGGTTACGATCTCAAGGGGCGCATGGCCGAGGAAATCTTTGCCCGGCCGCAACTGCTTTCCGGCATGCACACCCACAATGACGCCTTCGTTTTCGTGGATTCTGTAGCCGGCGCAGAGGCGCCGGCGCACATCAGGGGCCTGGCCCCCCTCATCGAAAAAACCTGGGGTGGAGTCGCGTGAGCGCCTCGGATATACAACCGGCGGTACTGGAAGGCCAGGCCATGTCCGAAGGCGATGAATCGGTGACGTACCTGCCGCAGGTTGCCAAAGGCGCCATGATCAACCTTTCGGGAACTGTCGTCCGCACTTTGCTGGCATTCGGCTACACGATCCTTCTGGCGCGCACCCTGCCGGTGAGCGACTTGGGTCAATATTTCCTGATTCTGACCATTGTGAACATTCTGGGGCTGGCCAGCACGCTGGGTCTGGATTTCGGTGTCGTCCGCTATGTGGCCCTGTATGTGGGCGAAGGCAGTTTTCAGAAGGCCCGCCAGACCTTGAGGACGGCGCTGCTATTGGGCTTGGCCACGGGCATTGTGGCTATGGGCATTGCCATCATTGCCGCGCCTTCCTTGGCGGCACATCTGCTGAGTGAAACATCTCAATCGGTTACGGCCCTGCGCCTGTTTGCGATCTCGATTCCCTTCTG
This sequence comes from Thermoleophilia bacterium, assembly GCA_016650015.1. GTDB lineage: Bacteria > Actinomycetota > Thermoleophilia > BMS3ABIN01 > BMS3ABIN01 > JACRMB01. Next base: position 22,094 of record JAENWV010000013.1, read on the forward strand.
GGTGGGGGCGAGGCTTTTTAATGCTACCACCCAAGGCATGCACTGCATGCACTACCAGGTCTTCAGCCGCGACCTGGGGGAACAGCTTTCAAAACTGGTGCTCACGGGCATCGCTCTGGCGGTGGGCGCGGGTCTGGCGGGCGTTGTAATGGCCAATGTCGCCTCGGTCGCGCTGGCCATGCTACTTTCCATGGTCTTCGCGCTGATAGTAATGAGGCCGGCCAGAGAGAACCGCGCTCCGGCAACCTCCGGTACCAGCCGTGAGATTTTACATTATTCATTTCCGCTGGCATTTTCCAATATCCTGGGCATGGTACTAGTATGGATAGACATGTTGATCATGGGCTATCTGGGCACCGCCACTGATGTTGGTTTTTACGGAGCGGCCCTCAGGGTGGGCGTGGTCAGTTCGGCAATATTCCTGGCGTTTACCACGGTTTTCACGCCGGTCATCTCAGATCTGTATAACAGGCACTTCTCCCAACAACTTCATCTGCTCTACAAGACTGTATCCAGGTGGATATTTATCTGCACGCTTCCCATGGTGCTGCTGCAGCTCCTTTTTGCAGATCCCATCATGAACATGTTCGGCAGTCAGTTTGCCGCCGGCAGTAAGGCGCTGATGATTTTGGCATTAAGTCAGTTAGTTAACGCCGCGTCGGGCCCGGCCGGCTACATGGTTCTCATGTCGGGCCGCTCCAGGCTGGAGCTGCTTAATATTTCCGTAGCTCTGGCGATCAATGCCGCGGCCTGTTTCTTGCTGATCCCGCAATACGGTGTGGTCGGCGCGGCTCTAGCCAATCTGGCGGCCAGCTTTGCCATAAATCTGATGCGAGCCGCCCAGGTCTGGTTTTTCATGCGAATGCATGCTTATAATCCTGGCTACCTAAAACCGGCGTTGGCCGGGGCCGCAGCCGCGATTGTGGCCGATCAGGCCGGCGGGTTTATAGATGCGTCCACCGGTCCAGCGCAGGTTATCGCGTTGGCATCAATGATGTTACTGGTTTTTCTTGCCGGGATATTGCTCCTGGGGATAGACGCCGAGGACAAAGCGGTTCTGTTATTGGTCAAGGCCCGCCTTGGCCGGAACGGGACTACGTAGATGCGATATGTTTTTTTCCAGTGTGCTCAGTGATCAGTTACCAATAATATGATGGAAAGAACATCCAATGAGAATTTCTTGTATATTGCGGCCCTGGTCTCACTGGGGACGCTTCTGGCCGGAACCGTACTGTTTCCGGATACGTTTGCCAGTGTAGATCGCCACATAGGGCCCGTGAGGGTCAGTGCTTTATCGGTGCTGCTGGCCGTTGCGGCTCCTTCCATATCGTTGTACGCGTTTACGAGACGGCGGGAGCTCACAATCAGGACGTTGGATATTTTTTTTGTGGCGTTCCTGGTTTACATATTCATGCGCGAGGCTTTGTCAGCTTCACAGGAAAACGGCGGTGCGCTACTGACGCTGGCATATGCCGCTTACGCCTTCCTGCTGTATTACGGTATGGCTGTGGTGGGCCAGGGAAAAAACGCTTTGCGGGTCATCATCACATTATTGATTTATCTGGTGATCGTCATTTCAGCTTATGCCCTGCTCGAATTTTTCCTGAACAATGATTTTTTGTTTGGAGACTTGGTCCAGGAAAAGATCCCCGATCCCGGCAGAGGATATTTCCGCGCCGGGTCTTCCCTGGGCCACCCGGTTGTCATGGGGCTTTTCCTGGTCCAGGCGATGCCCTTTCTTTTGTATAAATACGCCCTCGTCCGGCCGGGAGGCAAGAAATACATGTGGGTCGGTATCATCGTCATGGCCTTCTTGGCGCTGGAGATGTCAATGACCAAAGGAGCGTGGATCAGCGGGGGAATCCTGGGCGTCATCGCGATCGTCTGGCTGTGGAGGAAAAAATCCGCCCGGAAGCCAATGATCGTCGTGCTGGTTGCCATCAGCCTGGCGCTTACCGTATTCACCTTCTGCTACCGGGATATGCTCGAGGCTGGCGTTACATCGGAAACGCGAAGTAAAGAAAGCGTGGCTCCCCGGCTGTATATTTGGAAACGAGTGCCCGCCGGGATAGCTGAAAATCCGGTCTTTGGCGCCGGGATGTGGCAAGGTGTGAGCCAACTCTATGCTCTGCAACCGGTGGATCCCGGGATAACAAAACCTCCCAACGCCATAGACAATCAATATATGACTTTGATCGTTGAACAAGGGGTGACCGGTTTGCTGCTCGCTATGGCCGTATTTTTCACCATCGGCGGGCAGGCATGGAAGCTCATGCGCGCGCGAAGCTCCCATGCCACATGGGCAGCGCTGATAGCGGCCAGTCTGTGCGCTGTGCTCATCAATGCCATGACGACTAATTCCTTGATGACTTGGCCAAACATGGTTGTGTTCTGGCTGCTGGCCGGCGCTTTGAGGGCGCTGACCGAGCTCAGTCACAAGGGAAAAGCCGGATATGTGCCGCCGTTGTCAGGCACATGACTTTATGGACACGCGGATTCAACTTTGAAGTGCAACGGTTATTAAAGTATCAGTTTTGAAGAACACTTCAAACGGCGTTTTGAAGTCGAGATTTTTTCGCGGCCTGTGATTGTATCTGAACTGCATCTCATAGAGATACAGGGGAAACTTCTCGGGAGAGACACCGTGATGTTTGAAGAGCTTACCTTTGGCATAACTCCAAAACCCTTCCAGACCGTTGATATGCACCCGGCCGTTGG
>JAENWV010000135.1 GCA_016650015.1 Thermoleophilia bacterium
ACCTTCTGCGGATGCCCATGCATGTGGTCGTCGGCACCAGCCTCTTCATGATCCTGTTCAACAGCATCGAGGTTACCTTTCTGCAGGCTTACACCAACCATACGGTCGACTTCATGCTGGCCGTGCTGCTCCTGGTTGGCTCCACGTTGGGCGCCCAGATCGGCACGATCTTCGGCAGAAAACTCAAGGGCGAACAGCTGAAAATCCTGCTGGCGGTGGTGGTGCTGGCGGTAACGGTCAAGATGATAGCCGACCTGACTCTGACGCCCTCGCTGCTGCTCGGATCGGGTGGTGGTCACTGATGATAAGACGCTTTGCGAAATATACGGTGCTGGCGGTGGCCGCACTGGCCATTCTGGCTTCGAGCGCTTCGGCGATGACGGCAAAAACCAACCGCGATGACATCAAAATCGGATTGACCTACCACGGCAGCACGGTCAGCGTCAGCGGCTTGGCTGACCCGAATGTCGACCTGATCATGAAAATATCCGGTGAGGATGCGACGGAGAAGTTGATGCGCAAGGACAAAGCCGCCGGGATGTGGATGAACGTCGAGGAGATCACCCTGGACCATGTACCTGAGGTCTATTACCTGCGCAGCACGAAGGATCCGGAAACGATACTCAGCGCTGAGCAGCGCAATCAGTACGTTATCGGCTACCCGGCCCTGAGGGAAAAAATCGATCTTAAGCCGGCGAAACCACCGGAGCAAAGGGCCAAGCTGCTGGATGATTTCATCAAGTACAAGGAGGATGGCAAGCTTTACGGCGAGTCCCTCGGTGATGTCGACATCAAACCCGAAGACAGCGGCGAATCTTACTACACCGTTTTCGATTGGCCCTACCAGGCGCCTCCCGGCGAGTACCAGGTCGAGGTCTACGCCGTCAAGGACGGTCAGGTCATCGACACGGCGGAGTCGCAGGTCACCGTCGAACAGGATGGCGCGGTCAAGGCCCTCTCCGACATGGCCCGGAACAACGGCGCCGTTTACGGCCTGGCCGCCATCGGGGTATCGGTAACGGCCGGCTTCGGCGTCGGTATCGTCTTCAAGAGCGGAGGTGGCTCGCACTGACTACTTATAAGAACATCATACTCGGCTTCGATGACTCGAAGTACAGCCGGGCGGCGCTGGCGGAAACCCTGTCGTGGGCCAAGGCCCACGACAGCAAGGTCACGATCGTGCACGCCGTCTTCTTCGATTCCGAGGAATTCAGCATATCTCCCAGCCAGCTGGAGAATCGCCTTTGTCAGGGCAAAAACGCCTGTGAAAAGGCCGTGGAAGATTATTCGCCCGAGTTCGGCGTCGATATCGAATACCTGGTCATCCAGGGAGAACCGCACGAAGTGCTAACGGAGGTGGCCAGGGAACGGGAGGCCGATCTCATCGCCATGGGCACCTATGGCAGAAGGGGCCTGAGGCGGATGATCATGGGCAGCATCACCGCGGGAGTCATCCTCGACTCTCCCTGCGACGTCCTCGTGGTGAAGAAGCCGTGCGAGGAATGCAGCGGCCATTACCGTCGCGTCCTTATCCCCTATGACGGTTCCCAGCCCAGCAGGAGAGCGATCGAACGGGTCGTCAACATCACCAACTCCGACGAAACCTCCGCGACTCTGCTTTACGTCATCCCGCGATACGAGGAAATGGTCGGCTTCTTCAAGACTGATTCCATCGAGCGGCGCATCCAGGAGGAAGCAACGAGAATCGTCCTCGAAGGTGAACAGATCGCGGCCGGCAAAGGGCTGAACGCGAACACAATGATAGAGAAGGGAAGAGCGGCCGACAAGATCGTCGAGAGTGCCAGGGAGCTGGGAAGCGACCTGATCGTGCTCGGCAGCCACGGCTGGCACGGTATGGACAAATCCATACTGGGCAGCACGGCGGAGCGAGTCATCGCCTATTCGCCGATCCCTATCCTGATAGTGAGGTAACGATGAAAGGATACAGAAATCTGCTGGTTACCGCGGACAGCTCACAGGGAGCCTTGCGCGAAGGGTTGAGGCTGGCCGGGGAGGAGAACTGCTGGGTAACCGTGCTGAAGGTGGTACCGCCCTATGAAGGAGACATCGACCTGACCGGGGTCCGGAACATCCGGGAGGTGCTGACCTCCGACCGTGCCGGCGAGTGGCGGACCTGGCAGCGGCACCTGCGCGAGGAAGCGGCCGCCAGGGTCAGGGTCGAACAGGGAGACTTGCCCGAGACCATCAACCGGGTGGCCGAAGAGGAGGGCTGCGACCTGATCATCATGGGAGTGAAAAAGAGGGGCGGCTGGCTGCACCGCCTGTTTGAAGGCAACCTGGTCCACAGAGTTGCCAGAGGCGCGCCCTGCTCGGTCATGGTAGTCGACGCCTAGCGCTCGAGACGGTCATCCGGAGTCGTCGCGAGGCTCGGCGCGACGACCACGGCGCAGGGCAGGTCTCTGCCTACCCCGTGAGGCGGAAAGCTATCCAGAGAGTGCTACGTGGCTCTACGAAACCAGCGTAACCAGCACCGCGCAGGGAGCATGCCCGATGACCCGCTCGGTGACGCTGCCCATCAGCAGCCGGCCCAGCCCGGTGCGGCCGTAGCAGCCAACGACGATCAGGCTGGCGCCATTCTCCTTGGCCTTTTCCACGATCTCGACGTAATTCTTGCCGGTCACGGTCAGCGTTTCGCAGGCGATAGATTCGGCTTCGGCCATCTGTTTGACTTTGAGGACGCTCTGTTCGGCTTCCGGAATTTTGGCTTCTGATCGAGCGACGGAGAGAGCTATGAGCGAGCCGTCTGTCTTTTTCGCCATCTTGATGGCCTCAGCCGCGGCGGCTTCGCCATGCGGTGATCCATCGGTGGCTACCAGAATTTTTTTGTAATCAGCAGCGCCATCCCGGGGAACTACCAGCACGTCACAGGGAGCGTGGCCGATGACCCGGGCGGTGACGCTGCCCATGGCTACCTTGGCGATGCCGGTCCTGCCGCGGCGGCCCATGATGATCAGCTCAGCGCCGTTCTTTTTGGCTTCGTCAACGATGATCCTGTAAGGGCTGTCGCCGGTATGCACGGCGGTATCGCAGTCGGCGCTGGCGGCGGCCGCCTGTTCCTTCACGGATGCGAGGCTTTCCACCGCCTCGGCTTCAGCCTTCTCAACCAGCTGGGGGGCCTCGGAGGCGTATTCCTCGTTGGCCTCGACCACAGCTATGGCAGTAATCCTGCTCGAACACTTGCCGGCCAGGTTGATGGCCTCGCTGACGGCACCGGAGCTGAACTCGGAGCCGTCGGTGGCCAGCAGTATTTTTTCCAGGTTGTTAAGTGGGCAGACTTCAGCCATGTCAATGACCTCCCGAGGGAAGCACTCCGGATGCCGCCAGCACCAGCACCAGCACTTCAGCAATCACGAAAGTGACATAGATAAAGTCTTTCCGTTTGAAAAAGATCGGCAGGATCGTCAGGTAGCAGATAACCGTAACCGACGCCAGAAAGGCGATGGGAGCAAAGGTGAGAAAATCGCTCTGCCCCAGATGCTTCGTCCAGGACCAGCCTTTTTCGATCTGGGTCACTTCCAGGTATTTATCCACTTTCTGGCTCCAGTTAGCGGAAACGTCCCCTACCGGAACATGGGGCTTCGGCATCCCGACAAGATAGAGGATAAAGGTGGCCACGAGCACCAGCAGCCCAATTTTCATGGCCACATCCAGGATCGCACCGTATCTTTTCTGCTCAGGGCTCGCGCCCGGGGTTGAAATTTGAGTTACTTCAGCTTTGCCTTCCAAGATTCCTCCTTTTCGCTTAAAAACCGTTACCGAAACCGGGTCGCGGTTCCGGGTTGTTTTGTTCCCGGATTGCCCTTCCCTTATTTCCAGATTCCCGTTCCTTTAAGCAAGGCCCGCAGTCCGGCAAACACAAGCATGGTCAGAACGACGGCCCGTACAGCCGAGGGTTTGGACCGGGCGAGGATCTTCACTCCCACCAGCGATCCCAGCATGATGCCGATAAGCGAGGGCACCACGATCATCGGGATGACGGCGCCGGCGTTGAAATACATCCAGGCGGCGGAAGTGTCAGTGGTGGCCAGCAGGAATTTGCTCGTCGCCACCGAGACTTTCAGCGGCGCGCCCATCACCAGGTTCAGTACCGGCACGTTGGCCCAGCCGGCGCCCAGCCCGAACATGCCGGCCATGAAGCCGATGCCGATAAAGAGAATCAGCCCCGGGATCGTGCGATGGATCTTCCAGTCGATGTCCTTGTCGGAAGAGGGCTCGTGATAGACGCCGCTGATCCTGAGGATGCTGGAAAGTTTGTCGGCCGTCTGCACGTCCGGGTACTCGGATTTCTTGGCCAGGAACATGATGACCACGATGGCGAGGATGGCCACCCCCATCGCGGTATTAATGATTTCGTCGGAGAGGGCAAGGCCGACCATGGCGCCCATGACAGCGGTGGTGGAAGCGATCAATGCCACCGGCATGGCCAGCCGCAGGTCGGCAAGTCCTTTCTTAAGCAGTCCCGGTCCGGCGGCCAGCGAACCCGACAGCGCCACGAACAGTCCGGCGCCCCGGACGAAGTCCATGCCGAAGGGAAAGAAACCGCCGATGATCGGCGTGTAGAGAACGGCGCCGCCGACGCCGCCAAGCACCGCCAGGATGCCCATGAAAAAAGTGACGATGAGCAGGATCAGCGGCCAGCCCCACCACGGCACCGCCGAATCAGAGCCGCCCGGGTTGGCCGGCGATGGATCGGTTGCAGCCTGCACCATGCTTACTGCAAAAATCGCCATCAGAATCGCGATGACGAT
>JAENWV010000250.1 GCA_016650015.1 Thermoleophilia bacterium
AGTGCTGGCAGTCAGGATGAGTCCGGGCAGGGGAGAATTTATTGGATCATATGCCTGATAACAACCTACAAGCTCGCCTCAGAAGGGCTTTCGGGCAGTTCTGGAAATACTGCCTGGTCGGCGCTTCCGGTTTTGTCATCAACCTCCTCGTTTACTCGCTGATGATAGCCGCGCTGGAAGTACACTACTGGCTGGCGGGAACCGTTTCTTTTGGCGTAGCGGTAACTAATAATTTTCTTCTCAACCGCTATTGGACATTCGGCAACTCTGAGCGGCATCTTTTTTCCCAGGCGAGGCGTTTCACGATTATCAGCATCACCAGCTGGGCGCTCAATATGTTGATACTTCGCATGCTGATCGAGAATGCTGATTTTAATCAGTATGTCGCCCAGGCTTTGGCGATCTCGATGGTCACCGTCCTAAACTTCACCGGCAACAAGCTGTGGAGTTTCCGGCAGCCCACCGCCCGATAAGCGGCGGCCGCGGATACCGGTGATGCCGGTAAGAAAATTTCTCCTCCCGGTTTTCTCCGGTTTAATAATGCTTACACTAGCCTTTTTTCCAACCGCCTTGTCAGCACAGCAGTCCACTGATCCGCGCCTTGTAGAGTCCGAAGCCAAGCAGATAGCGTCCTCCTACAGCAACATTCAGACGATCGTTTCCAGGCACTCCGTACTCGAGCGGCATGTCAACTGGGACGATAGCCGTCGCGTCTGGGAGGTTTTCTGGATCAATCCAGCGAACTATCGCAAGGTCGTTTCCGTTGACGTGGATGACGCCACCGCGAAGGTCATTTCAGCGGATATCCGTCCGGAGGCTTACGGCGATATCCTGCCCATGCTTAGCGAGGACGAAGCCATCGAGATCGCCGGCAACAGGGAAAAGGTCAAGGCGGAACTCGATGGCAGGCCGGACATCGATCCCGAAGCCAACCTGGGCGATGACCATATCTGGACCGTGAGCTTTTACTCAGGCAATGACACCGTTGCCGAAGTTCACCTGGATGATGATACCGGCACCGTCACCGAAGTCATGATCGGCCCTCAGGTAGCCTGGCAGATGGCCCGCGGTTATGACGGCGCTTTCGGCCGCGTTATAAACAAACCATACATCTGGCTGCCGCTGTGCCTGCTGTTTTTGGCGCCATTCGTTGATTTCCGCAGGCCTTTCAGGATGCTGCACCTTGATCTGCTGGTGCTGCTTTCTTTCACTGTCTCGCACTACTATTTCAATCAGGGCGACATCTTCAAGTCGGTTCCATTGGCCTACCCGCCGCTTGTATACCTGTTTGTCAGGCTGGCATACATGGCAGTACGCAGACATCGCAAACCTGACCCCGGTTTCGCCGGCGCCGTATCCCTGGAATTACCGTTGGCGATTACCCGGCCACCGGCGCCCCGTCTGCACCTGAACTTCTCGCCAAAAATAATCTTCATCGCCCTGCTGGCGCTGCTCGTTTTCCGAGTTGCCATAAATATTGCCGATTCCAACGTAGTTGATGTTGGCTATTCGGGGGTCATCGGAGCCCATGATATCCTCGAAGGGAAGACACCCTACGGAAACATGCCCTCCGATGACAGCAACGGTGACACCTACGGGCCGCTCAATTACCTGGTTTATGTTCCGTTCGAGCACGTAATGTCCTGGTCCGGATCCTGGGATGATCTACCAGCAGCGCACGCGACGGCGATCTTCTTCGACCTGGCGGCTGTCGCCGGGATGTACTTCGCCGGCAAACGCCTGGCTTCAGCGGCAAAGACAGGTCCAGGGGAGGGGAGACGGCTGGGTCTCGCCCTGGCCTGGGGCTGGGCCGCCTATCCCTATA
>JAENWV010000028.1 GCA_016650015.1 Thermoleophilia bacterium
ACTCAAGGCCATACTTGCGAAAGATATCTATGTCCAGACCGATTTCGACACCGTAACCGGTAAAAAAGGGCACTGACTCGAGTATGCTTCTGCGTCCGGCATATTCACCAGAAAGTGGCTGGATCAGACCGGCCAGCTCTGAGTAGAACATGTTAAGCAGGGGGCGCGCGCAGATCTCGGTGACGCGGCCGCCGCCGGTTTCACGCTTCATCTCCCCCAGAAACAGCGGCCGGCGGTAATATCCTTTGACATAGCCAATTTTTGTGTTGGCAAGCAACGGCCCCACCAATCCATAGATGAAGTGCGGCGAGAAGTTTTTAATGTCCGAGTCAACCCAGACGATTATGTCGCCTGTGAGGGGCACCAGGCTCTTCCATAGCGCCTCTCCCTTGCCACAGGCAGGTGGCTGGCCGGTAAGGTATTCGTCATCGAAGAAAGCCTCGGCCCCGTGCTCTTTCGCCACTTTGGCGGTTTCGTCCGTGGAGCGCGAGTCGATGATGGCAAGCTGGTCCACAAGTTGGTGCCGCTCCATCAATGAGCGACGGATAACCGGTAGAATGTTGGGAATGGTGTCTGCCTCGTTAAGGGTGGGAAGACAGACGCTGATGGTAAGTCCCTGTTCCTTCTTGAGCCTGACAAGCTCCCCTATGTCGGAAAACTCGGAATAATGATAAGTGCGCTGTCCGAACCATTCTTCGGGCCTCATCTGTCGTCTCCCTCCCGCAGCGCCCTGAAGGAAATTTTCTGCGCTCCGGAATCCTGTATGGCGGCGGTGAATTCGACTGAAAGAAGCTTAAGCAACTCCGCCTGCCTCGGCTTGTTGTAGCTCGTTGCCCCGGTCAGCGCCTCGTCGGCGTAGCCGGGATGGCACATGAATTCGAGCGCGTCCCCCGAACCCGCCAGCTCCCGGCGCAGGGCGGAGGCCATATCCCTGCCTCCCATTACATCGATTCCTGAAAACCTGTCCGGGGAGGACATGGTTTTTCCTGACGAGGGCAACCTGGACGCCAGAGACACCGCCAGAGACTTAGGGCTCCTTGCCGACATGTTGAAACCCCTCATTTTAGTAATCCCCATACGCGGGCAGACTTTCCTGATCAGGGAACGCAGCCGCGGGTGGGCGTGAATGTGATGATGGCTGTCGATGTGCGTCGGACGGATGCCCAGCTTGAGCAGGCGGTCTATCTGTGCCGCAATCTCGTCTTCCAGCTCATGGGCCCGGGCTTGTCCGGTGCTGATTCGCCACAGGGCCTGCCTCATTCCCGGAAAACCGCCGTCCCGGCCCACCAGGGAAGGCACGCTCTCCGGGGGCAGCGCCGGTGGTCCCGCAGTGAGGTTTAGATGCAGGCCGATGCCCAGGCCTGGATTGTCGGCGGCGATCAACGCCGCTTCTATGGCAGCAGTGCCGTTGACCATCAACGTGGCGCTGGTTACGACGCCCCACTGGTAGCACTCGACTATGGCCTTGTTTACTCCCGCCGTCAGGCCAAAGTCATCTGCGTTGATGATTAGTCTTTTCATGTTACCGTGCGCCAGCGGCCTCGTTTTCTTCCGGTTTATAATTCCCAGGCGACCGGCATAATTGACGCAAGCATTGCCAGCGTCATATGTTATTGTCCGGCTCATTCTACACTTAACAAAGGAGGTGGGACAGATGGCGGCAGCTTATGTGCTCGCAAATCCCGCGCCCGGCAAGGCTGGTGAAGCCCGAAAAAAAATCGCCGGTATCCCGGGAGTGAAAAGCGCCCACGCAGTTACTGGAGCTTATGATCTCATTGCCTACATCGAGGGCGGCGATATCAGCGAACTGGGCAACACGATCGTCTCGCAGATTCAATCCATCGACGGGATCTCGCAGACCATGACCAGCGTCGTGGTCGACCTGCCCTAGGGCGAAATCCCCAGGGGCGGGAAGATGTTCTGGTGTACAAGAAGGGCTCGCGGAAAGAGGCGCCCCGTGGGGCGCCTCTTTTATAACCGTTTGGTGCTGCTTTATCCAACGATTCTTTCCGAGCTTAACCGTTCATGAAATCCGGCGTATCCAGCCGGGGCTCCTGACGCCTTGGCGGACGCTTGCGGGTGTCGATGTCCCGGTCGAAGCCGGTAGCGATCACCGTCACCTGTATGGTGCCCGTCAGGCTCTCGTCGACGACGGTGCCGAAGATGATGTTGGCCTCTTCAGAAACAACATCCGCGATCACCTGTGCGGCCTCGTTGGCCTCGTGAAGGGCAACGTCGGAGCCACCCTTTATATTGAGCAGGATGCCGCGAGCGCCGTCGATGGAGGTCTCGAGCAGCGGCGACCCGATCGCCTGTCTGGCCGCCTCGGTGGCTCGATTCTCCCCGGAAGCGATACCGATGCCCATCAGGGCGCTGCCGGCACCGCTGATGATGGTTCGCACGTCGGCGAAGTCTACATTGATGATCCCTGGTGTGTTAATGAGATCGCAGATACTCTGCACACCCTGACGCAGGACGTCGTCGGCGACCGCAAAGGCTTCTATCAGGCTGGTGCCCCGGTCAACCACCTGCAACAACCGGTCGTTCGGCACAATGATTACGGTGTCGGCGGCCTCGCGCAGTCGACGGATACCTTCCTCGGCCTGGATGTTGCGGTTGGTGCCCTCGAAGCTGAAGGGGCGGGTGACAATACCAATGGTCAGCGCCCCGATCTCGCGGGCAACCTCGGCGATCGCGGGAGCGGCCCCCGTGCCGGTACCGCCGCCCTCGCCGGCGGTAATGAAGACAAGGTCGGCGCCGCGCAGCACTTTTTTCACTTCATCGCGGCTGCGCTCCATGGCCTCGCTGCCAATCCTCGGGTCGGCGCCGCCGCCCAGCCCGCGGGTGAGCTCGCCGCCGACATGGATTTTCACGTCGGCGTCGGACATCTGCAGTGCCTGGGCGTCTGTGTTCAGTGCGATGAATTCAACGCCTTTGATGCCAGCATCGATCATGCGATTGACAGCGTTGGTGCCGCCGCCGCCCACACCTACCACCTTGATGGCGGCGATGTATGCCTCATCTTGCCGCGGTATCGCACTTTCTCTTGGAGCCGGCCGCCGTTCTTCTATGGACGTATCCTCAGATATGTGCTCCGTAGGCTGGAAGAGGTTCGCTAAGGCCCCTTCCTTCATGCTCGCTCGAATTCCCATTGAGCAACTCCTTTGCCAGGTTACGGTAGGTGTCCGCGGCGGCGCCCTCGGGCTCGTAGGCCATGATGGAGCGGCCCAGCACCGGGGCCTCCGCGAACTTTATGGTTTTCCTCACCACGGTCGAGAAGACTGTTTCGCCAAAGCTCTCCTTGAGGATCTCGATCGCTTCACGGCCGTGAATGGTCCGGGCGTCAAACATCGTCGGCAGGATGCCCCTGATGTGGAGGTCCGGATTGAGGTTCTCTCTGATCATCTCCAGCGTTTTCTCCAACTGCGCCAGGCCCCGCAAGGACAGGTATTCACACTGTACCGGCACAATGACTCCGTCGGATGCGGTAAGGGCGTTGATTGTCAACAGGCCCAGCGACGGCGGCGTGTCTATCAGAATAAAGTCGTAGCGGTGCTTTACCTGCATCAGTGCTTTTTCCAGCGAGCGCTCGCGGCCGATAGCCGACGAAAGAGCCAGTTCGGCTCCCGCCAGGTCGATGTTGGCCGGCGCGATGTCGATCTCACACCGCTGGATGACATCGTCCAGGGGCACTCGCTGTACCAGCACGTTGAACATGCTCCTGGTGAGGAAGTCGGGGTTTATCCCCTGGCTCATGGACAGGTTTCCCTGCGGGTCCATGTCAATTGCGAGGACCCGGTAGTGCATTTCGCGCAGGGCGACCCCGACGTTGAGAGTGGATGTCGTCTTTGCCACTCCGCCCTTCTGGTTGGCAAAGGCCAGTACTGTAGTCACGTTATCTTGCTCCCGTAGGTTGGCGGGATTTATCGTGCTATGTTGTTCTATCCCGGCCCGGGAATTCCTTTAATAGCTGAAAGCGCCTCGAAAACCGTCGTCAGTTCTGGATACCACGCGCCCAGTGGGGCGCGCTTTTATCCACAGCCTGTTAACACCTGTGGAAAGCACTGCTTATGTGTGTTTGAGCAGGGACTTTACCCCTTGTGGCCCCCCTTTGGAGGCGTGGATCAAAACCCGCCTTTTGCTGCGGTTTTTTCACCACCTTATCCACAGCGCTTGTGGATAATTTCCTTGCCAGGGGGCTCCCCTGACAACTTGTTTTCGGGCGGTTGCGGCTATAAGCTTTTCGCCACAACTCTCCAGAGTCACCCGCACTGCGGCAGGCTGCCAGTTCATCCCGTTGTGAGCCGCGCTCAATCACCTGGTTTTGGGGGGAGCATCCAGCGAGCCAACAGGAGTACTCTATGGGGAACAGAGCAGAAACCATCTGGCTGCGCGCCAGAGAATCGATCAGGGAGTCGCTCAGTACTTCCGCCTATGAAATCTGGTTTGAAAACGCCGGCGCGGACGGCATGGAGGAGGACAACACATTCCTGCTCTCCGTGCCCAACGATTTCGCCAAGACCCGCATTGAGGCCCGGTTCCTGCCGCTGATCGAGGAGTCCCTGCAGGAGGTGGCCGGGGAGGAGATTCCGGTAAGGGTTGTGGTGTCGCCGCCCGGAGAGGGGGACGACCGTGTCGCGGAACGGCTAGTTGAACTTCCCCGGATCGACATCACCGAGCCGCCGGTTCTTGGAGATTTGAACCCAAAATATACCTTTGGCAGCTTTGTGATCGGCTCCAGCAACCGTTTTGCTCACGCGGCCGCGCTGGCCGTGGCAGAGTCCCCGGGCCGCGCTTACAACCCCTTCTTTATCTATGGCGGCGTCGGACTGGGCAAGACCCATCTTCTACAGGCTATAGGACACTATGTCGCCACCAACAGCCCGGAGTTGTCCGTCAAGTACATGACCGTGGAGTCCTTCACCAATGACTTCATCAACTCGGTCATGAACAAAAAAATGGAGCAGTTCAAGCGCAAGTGCCGTGACAATGACGTGTTGCTCATCGACGACATCCAGTTTCTGGAAAACAAGGAGGGTACCCAGGAGGAGTTCTTCCATACCTTCAACACCCTCTACGAGGCCGGCAAGCAGATTGCTATTTCCAGCGACCGCCCTCCCCGGGAGATTGCCACCCTCGAAGACCGCCTCAAAAGCCGCTTTGAGTCGGGTCTCACTACCGACATTCAGCCACCTGACGTAGAAACCCGTATCGCTATTCTCAGGAAACTGGTCGCCAGCAGGGGCATTGTCATAGCCTCTAGTTCCGTCGACGAAGTGCTTGGCTATATCGCGGCCGGCATCCCGACAAATATACGCGAGCTGGAAGGTGCGCTAAACCGCGTGGCGGCCCAGGCAAAATTCACCAATTCCCAGATCACACTTCCTCTGGCCAAGGAGGCGCTCAAGGATATTCTGCCGACCAGCCTGGACGCACGTATCACCATAGACATGATTCAGAGCGAAGCCTGCCGCACTTTTGGCGTCTCCATGAGCGATCTCAAAGGCAGCAAGCGCAGCCAGAGCATAGTCTTCCCCCGGCAGATCGCCATGTACCTCTGCCGGGAGCTGACGGACTCCTCACTGCCGCGCATCGGCGAGAAGTTCGGCGGACGCGATCACACTACTGTTATCCACTCCTATAACAAGATTTCCAAGCTGATCAAGGAGGAGCGTGAGGTTTTTACCATGGTCCAGCAGATCACGAGCAAACTCAAACACTCCCAGCGCTGACATCGAACCATCTGTTGAAAATATGTTGAGACCATGGGAAGATAGCCCGGGTTATCCCCTCCTTTGCACCGCCGTCTCTTGTCGGTTATGGTTATGCTATGCGTGCGGACTGTTATCCTCATGGTTGTCAACATTTTTATCCCTTGCTGAAAACTGTTTTTTTGGAGGCGCTTTTCACGGTTCTCCCCGGTATACATACACCTACTAATAAGAATGTTTTATTTAAATAACTTATTTATAAAGTCGTTGGAGGTCAGCTCATGCGGATAACCTGTTCCAGAGATCTCTTGCTTGAAAATCTACAGGCCGTTCTTAAAACGGTTTCAACAAAAAGCACCATGCCGGTTCTGTCCGGAATTCGTCTGGAGATAAAAGCCGGCCAAAAGGCCGAGCTTGCCAGTACGGACATGGAGTTATCCCTGCGCCTGACAATGGAAGTAAAGGCAGAGGGAGAGGGCGCGCTGGTCGCCCCCGGAAGGCTTATGACTGATGTCGTCAGAAGCCTGCCCGCAGGAGAAGTAACACTTGAGATGGACGAAAAGGAGCAAGTCCTCGAGGTAAGCTGTGGAACCGCCGACTTCCATCTCAACTGCCTGCCGGCGGCGGATTTTCCCAGGCTGCCCGAAATGCCGGAAGACGGCTCTTTTGAAATCGACAGCGCTCCCCTGGTCTCAACCATCAACACGGTGGCGAGGGCCGCCTCGCGGGACGAAACCAGACCAGTACTTACAGGCATCCTGGTCAAGTTCTCCAAAGAGAAACTGAAGATGGTTGCCACCGACAGCTACCGGCTCAGCGTCCGCGAAACCGGCGCAGAGAGCACGCTGAAAGACAAAAAAGAAGTGATTGTGCCCAGGGCCTCCCTGGAAGAGCTTGCCCGCATCTGTGGCCATGCCGATTCCGAAAAGATCAGCGTCGGCATCATGGACGGACAGATCATCTTCTCTGCAGGCAGTGTTATCCTCACGTCGCGCCTGATCGAAGGCCAGTTCCCCAACTATCAGCAGCTGCTGCCGGACGAGTTCAAGCACGAGATTAAAATGGACAGGGATGAGCTACAGGAAGCAGTGAGCCGCATCAGCCTCATGGCTCAGAAAAATGCGCCCCTCAGAATGAAATTTACTCCCGGCGAGCTGACCATCGCGGCACAGACGCCCCAGGTAGGAGAGGCGAAGGAGATCATGCCCGTTGCTTTCCAGGGGGAAGAGGTGGAGATTGGCTTCAACCCGGAGTTCCTGCGGGAAGGAATCGACAGCGTCTCCGAAGAGCAGGTCGCGCTCAGGATCATCAGTCCCCTGCGGCCAGGGTTGATCAAGGGAGAGGGCGACGACTTCCTTTACCTGATCATGCCCGTTCGTCTCACGGGCTAAGGGCCCGGGAAAAGAACCAGAAATGGCGGTGCCACAACTTTGTACCTAAGGCGCCTAAAACTAAGCAACTTCAGGAACATCCGCCGCGCCGCTATTGAGCTGCCACCGGGAATCTCCATCGTCATCGGAGAAAACGGCGCTGGCAAAACCAGCTTTCTGGAAGCGGTCCAGTACGCCACCTGCGGGCGCTCCTTTCGCACCAGCCGCGAGCAGGAAATGGTTGGCGACCTGCACCCCTATTTTCGAATCGAGGCTGATGTGGAGTGGAATGAAATCAGCCTCTGCCGCTCCGTGGCTTACGAGCTGGGCTCGGGCGCGAAAGTCGATCCGGGAGGAGGACCCCAGTGGCTGCTGCCTGGATCGGTGCTATGTTTCTCTCCAGACGACCTTCAGCTGATCAAAGGCCCACCCGTCCTGCGGCGGCGCTTTCTGGACGAGGCCATCTCACGGCGGCTGCCGGCGTATCACCGAACACTAATCGACCACCAGAAGGTGCTCTCTCAGCGAAACAGCTTCCTGCAGAGAGCGCGGGCGGGCCTGGTGCAACTGGCCGACATCTCCCCCTGGGACCGACAGCTGGCGGCCCTGGCGGTCAGGATCAGCGGCGCGCGACATGAACACTGCCAACGGATCACACCCTATTTCCAGGAAGCCTTTCGCCAGATCTCCGGTGAAGAATCAGACGCAGAGGTCTGGCACGTGTCCCAGCTGGAAAGCCAGGGGAACCGGGAGGAGCGCGAAGAGGGGCTGGTCGCGCTCCTGGCGGCGAGATGGTCTGAAGACCTCGAGCGTCTGGCGACCGGGCTTGGCGCCCACCGGGACGACATCGATTTCAGGCTTGATGGCAGGAGCCTCAAGCCGTATGGTTCCCAGGGCGAGCAAAGGGCGGCGGTGCTCGCCCTGCTTCTTGCGGATCGCCGACTTGGTGGAGAGACCGGCCAGCCGCCGCTGCTTCTGCTGGACGATGTCATGAGCGAGCTGGACCCGGAGCGCCGCAGGAGATTGCTGGCAGCCCTGGCTCCGGAGGACGGTGAAATCGACAGCGCAAATTTCGCCCAGACGCTGATAACCGCAGCGGACCCAGGGCTTTTTTCCGATAGCGAGCGGTCGTCCGCATTCGTCCTTGAGGTCGGGGGCGGCGCCATGATGGAAACAGGTCTGGTTTAAATGTCCAACTATAAAAGCATCGGATCGATTATTCGCCGCGAGCAAAACCGGCTTTGGCGAACCAACCCGGGACTTAGTTTGCAGTGCCTTTGGGAACGGGCAGCCGGTCAGGAAATCGCCGCCAGCACCGAGGTCAGGGCGTTTCATGACGGGGTGATGACGGTGAGCTGCCAGTCCGGTGGCTGGGCCTGCGAGCTCAAGCTTGCCGCCACCGAACTGACCGCCCGGCTCAACGCCCTGGGGCCACCGGAAAAAGTCAGGGAAATCCGCTTCGTTCACCAGGTTCGCGGTATCGGGAAATCCCGCAAATAGCGGGAAAGTTTAGGCAAATTGTATTGCGAATTACCCGGGCTTTTATGATATACTCCGGGGAGTAATTCCAGGGGTCCTCACCATCCCACACCGGAGGTCGGAGCTTGAAGGAGCGCAGTCCTGTCTGAAGCGCTGTTTCCCCGCCCCCAATTGCCGTTCCCGTGCGCGGCGCCCCCGCTCTTCATTTGAGCTTAAATACCTATATCGAACGATTGGACTATGCCAAAATCTAGTTACGACGCCAAAGACATTACCGTACTCGAGGGCCTGGAAGCGGTTCGCAAGCGGCCGAGCATGTATATCGGCTCCACCAGCGCCCGAGGCCTTCACCACCTGGTCTACGAAGTGGTCGACAACTCCGTGGACGAGGCGCTGGCCGGCGGGTTTTGCACCGAGATCACGACCACCATCAATCCTGACAACTCTGTCACCGTCACCGATGACGGCCGCGGCATTCCGGTAGCGCTCCACCCGAAGTACAAGAAGCCAGCGGCGGAAATCGTGCTCACCTTGCTGCACGCCGGAGGAAAATTCGGCGGCGAGGGCTACAAGGTGTCCGGCGGCCTGCACGGTGTCGGCCTTTCGGTTGTCAACGCCCTTTCCGAGTGGCTTACTGTGGAGATTCGCCGTGACGGACATGTTTGGACGCAGGGCTTCGTGCGCGGCGTGCCGACGGGAGAGCTTCAGATGGGCGAGCCGACGGACGAAACCGGCACTTCGGTCACCTTTATGGCCGACCTGGAGATTTTCGAAGAGGTCGACTACAAGTTTTCGACGCTTTCCCAGCGGCTCCGCGAAATGGCCTTCCTCACCAAAGGCCTGAAGATTTCGCTGACCGACGAGCGGGGCGAAGGACAAGCGGCCGCCTATCAGTACGAGAACGGCATCAAGGACTTCATTGCCCACATCAACAGCAACAAGGATCCTATCCACAAGAACATCGTCTACCTCGAGAAGGAAGGCAAGCGGGGCGAGGTCGAGGTGGCAATGCAGTGGAACTCCTCCTACGTCGAGAGCATTTTTTCCTTCGCCAACAGCATCAATACCCAGGAGGGCGGCACGCACCTGTCTGGTTTTCGCGCGGCGCTGACCCGCGGCATAAACGATTACGCCCGCACCAAGGGACTGCTCAAGGAAAAAGAAGAGGCGCTTTCCGGTGACGATGTCCGCGAAGGCCTCTCGGCGGTTATATCGGTCAAGTTGCGCGAGCCCCAGTTCGAAGGCCAGACCAAGACCAAGCTGGGCAACTCGGAGATGCGCGGCTTCGTGGAGAGCGCCGTGGGCTCCAAGCTTTCAGAGTTCCTCGAAGAGCACCCCGCCGAGGCAAAGCAGATCGTGACCAAGGCCGCCTCGGCTGCCAGGGCCCGGGCGGCGGCACGCAAGGCGCGCGACCTCACCCGGCGCAAGAGTGTCCTCGAGAACAGCGCCCTGCCAGGCAAGCTCGCCGATTGTTCGGTAAAGGATCCGGCTGCCTGCGAGATCTACCTGGTCGAGGGAGACAGCGCCGGCGGCTCGGCCAAGCAGGCGCGCGACCGCGCCTTCCAGGCCATACTGCCGCTCAGGGGCAAGATCATCAATGTCGAGAAGGCGCGGCTCAACAACATCCTCGCCAACAAGGAGATCCAGGCGATGATCACCGCGCTGGGTACCGGCATCGCCGACGAGTTCGACATCACCGGTGCCCGCTACCACAAAGTCATCATCATGACCGATGCCGACGTCGATGGCGCCCACATCCGTACGCTCATTCTTACCTTCTTCTTCCGCTATATGAAGGAGATGATCGACGTCGGCTATATCTACATTGCCCAGCCCCCCCTGTTCCGCATCAAGCAGGGAAGCCAGGAGATTTATGTGGACAAGGAGATCCAGCTGGAGGAGCTTTTGCTCCGCGACAAGCTGGAACAGATAGCCGTGTTAGGAAACGGCGGCGGCAAGACAAAGGGCAAGCTGGCGCTGAGCCAGGCCAAGTACCAGCGGTTCCAGCGGCTCTACAAGGAGTACGAAGGCTGGAACGCCAAGCTGAGGGCCCTGTACGGCCATTCTGTTGTGGACTATGTTCGCAGCCAGACTCTGCTGGAGAAGGACATCAAGGACTACGCCGCCTTCAGCAAGTTTCTCAAGACGAAAGAAGCGGCGGCGAAATTCGATCGGCTGGAAGTTGTCGGGGAGGACAAGTCAGAGGGGACCATTACCCTCAAGGTAACCGACAAGCGGACAGGCGTGGCCCACGCCGTCGAGGTCAAGACCGAGCTTCTGGCAAGCCGCGAGCTGGCCAGCATGCGCGACCTTTACTCCAGGATGAAAGATCTTATGGGCGAGCCGCCCTTCCTGTTTACCATGGGCAAGAAGGAGCATCCAGCGGAGAGTTTTGATGAGGTGACGACAGCCATACTGTTGCTGGCAAAGGAAGGCGTTAACCTCCAGCGGTTCAAGGGCCTTGGCGAGATGAACCCGGAACAACTGTGGGAAACGACCATGAATCCCGACACCCGCACGCTGCTCAGGGTGACCCTGGAGGACGCGGCGGCGGCGGACGAAATATTTACGACGCTGATGGGCGACAAGGTCGAGCCCCGGCGTGCATTCATCGAGTCCAACGCTCGACAGGTACGCTTCCTGGATATTTGATAAGGAGACCGATAGTTGGCAATTTCTAATCTTGACGGACGCATAGAACCGAGGGAACTCGAAGAGGAGATGCGCTCCTCATACATGGATTATTCCATGAGCGTGATCGCCGGCCGGGCGCTCCCGGATGTTCGCGACGGCCTGAAGCCGGTGCACCGGCGTGTGCTGTACGCCATGCAACAGCTAGGGCTTGCTTACAACAAGCCCTATAAAAAAAGCGCCCGCATCGTCGGCGATGTCATCGGTAAATACCACCCCCACGGCGACAGCGCCGTCTACGACACCATGGTACGCCTGGTTCAGGACTTTTCCATGCGCTATCCGCTCATCGACGGTCAGGGAAACTTCGGCAGCGTCGACGGCGACAGCGCCGCCGCTTACCGCTACACCGAGGCGAGGCTCTCGAAGCTGGCCATGGAGATGTTGCGTGACATCGACGAGGACACCGTCGATTTCATTCCCAACTTTGATGAGAGCACCGAAGAGCCGGCGGTGCTGCCCGCGCGTTACCCCAACCTTTTGGTCAATGGATCCAGCGGTATCGCCGTAGGGATGGCCACAAACATACCGCCGCACAACCTGGGCGAGACCATCGATGCCTGTGTTGCCATGATCGACAATCCCGACATCAACATAGACGGTCTGATGGAACATATGCCGGGACCGGACTTTCCCACCGGCGGCTTCATCATGGGCAGGCGGGGCATCCTGGATGCCTATACAACGGGTCGAGGCCTGGTGAAGGTGAGGGCCAAGGCCCACTCCGAGCCCATCAAGGGAAAGCGCGACGCCATCATCATCACCGAGTTGCCATATCAGGTGAACAAGGCAACCCTGATCGAGAAGATCGCCGAGCTGGTGCGGGAGCACAAGATCATGGAGATCTCCGATCTGCGCGACGAGTCTGATCGCAGCGGCATGCGGGTGGTAATCGAACTGAAGCGGGAAACGATTCCCAAGGTGGTGCTCAACAAACTTTACAAGCATACCGCCATGCAGACCACCTTTGGCATCATCAACCTGGCGCTGGTGGACGGCGTGCCGCGCACCATGTCGCTACGGGAAATGCTGCGCTGCTACATCGCCCATCAGCGCGAAGTGATCATCCGACGCACCCGATTCGAGCTGGAAAAGGCCCAGAAGCGCGCGCATATTCTGGAGGGCCTGCTGACGGCTCTGGAGAACCTGGACGCGGTGGTAAAACTGATACGGGCCTCGAAAGACGCCGAGGAGGCGCGCAACGGCCTGATTAACAAATTCAAGCTTACCCTGGTGCAGGCCCAGGCCATCCTCGATCTGAGGCTGCAGAAGCTCACCGGCCTCGAGCGTGGCAAGATCAAGGAAGAGTACAAGGATCTGATGGAACGCATAGCCTGGCTCAAGAGCATCCTCGCCGAGGAGTCGGAGGTCTACCGGCTGATCAAGGAGGAGCTCCTCGAGGTCAGGAAGATGTTCAACGACGAGCGCCGCACCCAGATTGTGCCCGGCGAGGACGAACTCGACATCGAGGATCTCATCGCCGAGGAGGACATGGTCATCTCCATAACCCACACCGGCTACATCAAGAGTCTGCCGCTTAACACATATCGCAAGCAGCGCCGCGGCGGGGTGGGAGTTATTGGCATGGATGTCAAGGAAGAAGACCACCTCGAACACCTGTTCATCACCACAACCCACCATTACCTGCTTTTCTTCACCAGCGTCGGAAAGGTGTATCGACTTAAGGTTCACGAGATACCTCTGGGCAGCAGAACCTCCAAGGGCCGTGCAGTGGTCAACCTTTTGCCGCTGAGAAGCGGTGAGCGCATCAAGGCCGTAGTCGCCACCAAGGACTACAAGGATGCGAGATACCTGGTCATGGCCACCCGCAAGGGCCTGGTCAAGAAGACCGAGTTCGAAGCCTACAATACGGTTCTTAAAGCCGACGGCATCATCGCCATCAATATCCGGGACGACGACGAGCTAATCGCCGTGCGTCACTCCAACGGCGACGACGACATTCTGCTGGTCAGCGAAGGCGGTCAGGCCATCCGCTTTAATGAGTCGCAGACGCGCCCGATGGGCCGAGCCACCAGTGGCGTCAAGGGCATGAACCTGTCAAAGGGCGACAAGGTGCTTTCCATGAACGTGGCGCGCGACGACGCCGACCTGTTCGTGGTCACCAACGGTGGCTACGGCAAGCGAACACATATCAGCGAATACCCCCGCCACAATCGCGGCGGCAAGGGCGTCAGGACCATAAAATATACCGAGGCCAAAGGCACGCTGATCGCCGCCAAGGTTGTGCGCGACAACCACGAGCTGGTGCTGATCTCCGCTGACGGCACCATCATCCGCATACCGGTGAGCGGTATTTCCTGCATGGGTCGCTCCACCCAGGGGGTGCGGGTGATGAATCTGCGCAAGGGCGACCGGGTTAGCGCCGTGGCTCGCGTTGTCGCCAGCGAGTCCGGTGATACCGAGGAAGAAATAGATGCGGAATAGACCCCGCGAATAAGTTGAGTCCAAAATAACAGGCAATTTCCGGGGCGGCCGCAAGGCCGGCCCTTTTTGTCGCGTCTCGGCTTGCGGCCGAAGCCGCCCCCCTTCCCCCCAACATTGTCAATTAAGGGATTCGATGACAATGCCGAAACACTGGGCACTACAGCCCACAAGACTTCGTGGCATTCAGGAATTACGAGCAAGCCTGGGAGGGAAAGGCGGATGATATGTATTTTCGGCGAATCTGGCTGGTCGGTAGTGTAACCCTGATGCTGGCTGGGTTGATGGTGGCAACAACCGGCGCCGGGGCCAGCGCGGGCATGAGTGGTTACAGCGTGGGCATTGATTCGTATACGATCGGCTCGGTGACCGCCAACCCGGGTACTGCCTACATCGGTGACGCCGTGACCTTTAACGGGGTGGGTCAATTGCCCAACGCGGTACTCGAAGTGGGCATAGGCGGTACGGCTGACAACGTAACATACACAAAGCTGATGGGCACTGCCAGAGCCGACGCGGCAGGAAACTGGGCCATGACAGCGCTGGTCCCATCCACGGTCACCAGGGAAAGCGATAAAACCGAAGTGCCCATTCTCTATGGCACCTGGACTGTATTGGGTCTGACGATCGGTCCGGATGGCGGAGCCTACGGCTCCATGGGCAGCCTGACGGTTGTCGAGAACGTTCCGGCGAACACAACTCAAACCACAGCCCAAACCACATCCAAAAACAGCACCCTGCCAAATACGGGCATGCCGCCAGTCGCGCCCTGGTTGCTGGGTTCCGGTCTGCTGGCCGCCGCGGGGCTCGGGGTCGAGCGCGATCGCTCGCGAAGAAGGCGATAACAGCATCCGCCAGACGTCCGGCAGCTACATTCAAATTGTGATAATCTTTTGGGCGCTCGTAAAGGGCGCCCTTGTCGTGGCGCCATAACGAGGGATTGGAATCCATGACCGGTCTTACCCGCGAACAAATCAAGCAGATCATTCCCCATCGCGACCCATTCCTTTTTCTGGATGAGATCGTGGAGCTGGTGCCTGGCCAGCGAGCCGTGGCTATC
>JAENWV010000077.1 GCA_016650015.1 Thermoleophilia bacterium
GTATGCATTGCGCTAACCTCGATTTGCCTGCAATGTCTTCCCCGATAAACAAGTATAGCTCTCAAGACTCTTTCCCGCGAAGGTGGATAATTATCATTATCCTCGTCCTCGTGGCCGCTGCCGGCTTCGCGGGTTACGCCTTGTACATGTCTCAAAAAAACAGCGACCAGCTCACTTCCGTAACGGGCTTCACCGGACCCCCCCATTATTACTGCCCGCTGGACGGCACCGAGGTGCCCGACCAGGCTGCCGCTACCGTCCGGCCCATCGTCTTCCAGGTGGATAACGCCCCGGCCGCGCGTAACCAGGCCGGCCTCAGCAAGGCCGACATCGTCTATGAAGCCATGGCGGAAGGTGATGTCACCCGTTTCTCGGCCGTCTTCGCCTGCCACGAAGCCGAAGTTGTCGGGCCGATCCGCAGCGCACGGCTCATCGACCTGGAGCTGGTTCCCGAATATCAGGCGCTATTGGCGGACTCCGGATCCAGCGAAGGAGTTACCGCCGGCATGGAAGCTGCGCCGGACGTCCCCAACATCAACGATGATGGTTACCACGATATCGCCTTCTGGCGCGCCGATGACCGCATCGCGCCCCACGACCTGATGAGCAGCACTCAGGGGGTGCGCAAGGCAGCAGCAAGTGTCGGCCACAGCCTGACAGCTACGCTGTCCCCGCTGACCTTCAAGGAAGACTCGCCGGCGCCGGCGGTAAACAGTATCTCGGTTCCCTACTCGGCGGTAGTCGACGTCGGCTACAAGTATGACCCTGCTTCTAACGGCTGGCTGCGTTTCAACGGCGGCGAGGCGCATATGGACGCGGAGACCGGCAAGCAGCTGACGCCAAAGAATGTGATTATCCAGTTCGTTCCCTCCTACGAAAGCGAAATCGTCGAGGACGCGGGTGGCAACCGGGGGATGGACTATACGCTGACCGGTTCGGGAAAGGCGCTCGTCTTCCGCGACGGCCAGGTGATCCAGGGGACCTGGTCGCGGGCAAACCGCGGCGATGTCACCCAGTACTTCGATGCGTCGAACAAGCCGATCGCGCTGAACCGTGGGCTGACCTTCGTGCAGCTTGTTGATACCAACTTCCAGGCGAGCTGGAGCTAGAAGAGCTTTCCGCTTCTGCCGGTGCGACGGCGCTAAAAAAGCTGTTCGCTTCTACCGGTGCGACGGCGCTAAAAGAGCTGTTCGCCGGCGGGCGGTGCTTCGGCGCCCAGGTGTTCATAGGCCAGGCGGGTGACGACGCGGCCGCGCGGGGTGCGCTGGATGAAGCCGCGCTGCAGCAGGTAGGGCTCGTAGACATCCTCGATGGTGTCCCGCTCCTCGCCGATGGCGACCGCCAGGGTGCTCAAGCCCACCGGACCGCCGTCAAACTTCTCGATTATCAGCCTGAGGATTTCCCGGTCGGTCTTGTCCAGCCCTTCGCTGTCCACCTGGAACAGGACGAGCGCTTTCCCCGCCAGTTCCGCGGTGATGCGGCCATCGGCCTTGACCTGGGCGTAGTCTCGTACGCGCTTAAGCAGCCGGTTGCAGACGCGGGGCGTGCCCCGGGAACGGCCGGCGATCTCCAGCAGCCCTTCTTCCTCCGCCTCCACGCCCAGCAACAAAGCCGAGCGCGCGGCGATGCGGGCGAGTTCTTCGGTGGTGTAATAATCCAGCCGGTGAGTGACGCCGAAGCGGTCACGGAGCGGCGTTGTTATCAAGCCGGTGCGTGTGGTCGCGCCCACCATGGTAAACGGCGGCACATCGAGCCGGATGGTGCGGGCGCTCGGACCCTGGCCGATGATGATGTCCAACTGGTAATCCTCCATGGCCGGGTAGAGCACTTCCTCGATGGAACGGCCGAGGCGGTGGATCTCGTCGATGAAGAGGACGTCGCCCTCCTCCAGATTGGTGAGGATGGCGGCGATGTCGGCCTTGCGCTCCAGCGCCGGGCCCGAGGTGGTGCGGATGGAAACGCCCATCTCGCTGGCGATGATGCCGGCCAGCGTGGTCTTGCCGAGGCCGGGCGGACCGACCAGCAGCACGTGGTCGAGCGCCTCGTGGCGGTTCTGGGCCGCCTCGATGAAGATCTGCAGCTGCTCCTTGAGCGGTTCCTGGCCGATGAAATCGGCGAGCTGCCGGGGGCGCAGGGAGGTTTCGATCTCCTGGTCCTCTGAGTGGACCACCGGGTCGGCAAGTCTGGATTCGTCGTTCATGAGCTTACTTTTCCTCCCCTTCCTGTTCTTCCTGCTCTCCCTGTTCCTTGTGCATCGTTTCCTCTGAGTTTTTCCGGGCCAGATGTTTCCGTTTTTTGGTGAAAGTTAAATAGGCGTAATAAAGCGGCCCACCCACCGCTAGCCCGATCAGCAAACCCAGAATCAGTGACGAGCTCACCTAACGCGCCGAAAGAGGTTCATTTGAGATTCCCGATCCTCTTCAGCGCCCCGCGCACGAGCTCCTCCACGCCGGTGTCCGGGTCGGCGCCGGCGAGGGCGGTCTCCGCCTCGACGAAGTTGTAGCCGAGGCTGACCAAAGCTTCGCGAGCCAGCTGGTAGGAGCCGCGGCTGCCGCCGCCGGTTTCTACACCGGCAGTGGTGGCCACACCCAGTTCGCCCACTTTGTCCTTCAGTTCGAGCACCAGCCGCTCCGCCGTTTTCTTGCCGATGCCCGATATGCTCTGGAAGATGGCGACGTCGCGATTGAGCACCGCCCGCCGCAAATCGGCTGGCCCATAGGCAGAAAGGATGCCGATGGCCACCTTGGGCCCGACGCCGGAGACGCTCTTCAGCATTTCGAAAAAATCGCGCTCATCGGTGTCCGTGAAACCGTAAAGGCACATGACATCCTCGCGCACATGCAGGTAAGTGTGGACGAAGACCTCGCGGGAGCTGTCCAGCCGGTCGAGACTGCGGGCCGGCATGGCGACGCGGTAGCCGACACCGCCCACATCCAGGACGATTCCCTCGGCGTCCCGCGACCGGATCTGTCCCGTGAGCGAGGCGATCATGGTCGGATTCCGCGCTTGCTCTTTGAGGATGACGAGATCATTGGCGTTTCCTGGGTCCCTGCTTTGAGGAAGTTGCTGACGCTCTGGGAATGGGCGTGGCAGATGGCTACTCCGAGAGCATCGGCGGCGTGGTCCGGCGTGGGTACTTTGGGCAGCGCCAGCAGTACCTTGACCATCTGCTGCACCTGCAGCTTGCTGGCCCGGCCATAGCCGACCACGGCCTGCTTGATCCTTAATGGAGTGTAGTCCGAGGGGGTGACGCCGCGCTCGGCGCAGGCCAGTACGATGACCCCGCGCGCCTGTCCGACCGCCAGCGCCGTCTTGATGTTGACGCCGCCGAAGAGCTCCTCGATGGCGGCGACTTCCGGCCGGTACTGGTCGATAACGTCGAGGACGCCCAGGTAGATCTGCTGCAGACGCTCGTGGGCCGGGTCCTTGGCGGACGTGGCGATGGTGCCATGGGCGACCAGCCGCGACTTGTCGCCGCGGTATTCGATGACGCCCCAGCCCGTGACCGCCGTACCGGGGTCGAGGCCGAGAATCAATTGTGCCGTTTTGGTCAAAGTATCCATTCCACGGGTTGCCGGGAACCCGTCCCGCGTCGCACCGCCGGCCGGTTATGCCAGCGCTTCGAGAATCTCTTCGCTGATGTCAAAGTTGGCATGGACTTCCTGCACATCGTCGCATTCCTCCAGCGTGTCCATCAATCGGAGCATCTTCTTGGCATCGCTCTGTTCCAGCTGCACCGTGGTCTTGGGTAGCATGGCCAGCTCGGCGGAGGTAAAAGCGATGCCGGCTTCTTCCAGCGCCCCGCGCACCGCCATGAAATCGACGGGGTCGGTGACAATCTCGTAAGTGTTCTCGTCCTGGGAGACGTCCTCGGCGCCGGCGTCGATGGCCACGGTCATCAGAGTATCCTCGTCGGTAACGCTGGCTTCAACGACGATGGAACCCTTGCGCTCGAAGATCCAGGCGACGGTGCCAGTCTCCCCCAGCTTGCCGCTGGTGCGGTTGAAGATGTTGCGCACCTCGGCCGCCGTGCGGTTGCGGTTGTCGGTCATCGCCTCGACCAGGACGGCGACGCCGTTGGGGCCGTAACCCTCGTAGATGATGGTCTCGTAGCTCTCGCCCTCACCACCGCCGGCGCCCTTGGCGATGGCCCGCTCGATATTGTCCTTGGGCATGGAGTTGTCCTTGGCCTTCTGGATGGCGGTGGCCAGGGTGGCATTCGCGGACGGGTCGCCGCCGCCCTCCTTGGCGGCCACGGTGATGACGCGGGAGAGCTTGGAAAAGAGCTGGCCGCGCTTGGCGTCCGCGGCGCCCTTCTTGTGCTTGATGGATGACCATTTGGAATGTCCGGACACGGTGGTTCCCTCCGGGGATTGATTTACAGTTACTGAGCGTATTTGCTGGCGGTTTTCTACAGTGAGCCTCTGGCTAATCTACCAAGTTATGCTCACGCTATAAGCCGCCGGATTTCGCTTAGGTAATAATATAACAGAGCGGGCGGAGGTGCATTACCGAAAGCGCATTGCGTGTAACTGATACGACTAGATTCTCTCCGTGTCCTCTTTCAGCAGATCGATATATTCCTGATAGACGAACGTGCGCGGCCGCTTTTCAGTGTCCATTTCTCGAAGAATGCCATTCTCTGCAAGAAGCGACATGGCTTTGGTCGCCGTTGGTTTGGATGTGCCAAGTACCTGAACGGCCCTGGATAGAGTCATATAGGGATGGCTGGCAAGTTGGTCAAGCAAGCGCAGGCCGGAAACGGATGAATTCGTCGCCCCAAGAAGTGTGAGACGATCCCTCTCCAGCAACTTGAAAAGTTCCTCCGCCGTAACCGTTGCCTCCCGGCCCATGCTTGCGACACCCTCAAGGAAGAAAAGCGTCCACCCCTCCCAATCCCCGTCTTTTCTTATCGAAGCAAGGCGATCGTAATATTCCTCCCGGTTTCTCTTGAAGTAAACGCTGATATACAGCAATGGCGAGCTTAGTAACCGCCACTGCTCCAAAAGGAGGGCGATCAGCAACCGGCCGAGGCGCCCATTACCATCAAGAAATGGATGAATCGTCTCAAACTGAACATGCACAAGGCCGATGCGAACCAGCTTCGGCAGATCGTTCCCCTTGTGAATATATTTTTCCAACGAGTCGAGGCAATCGGTCAGCTTATCCGGGGGTGGCGGAACGAAAGCGGCATTGCCGGGACGAGCGCCGCCGATCCAATTTTGGGAAGTACGAAAATGACCCGGTTGTTTGGCGGCGCCACGAACACCCTGCATCAAACGTTTATGGGTTTGCTTCAGAAGTCGCAATGAGATCGGCAAACCTCTGGGATTCGCCAGTTCCGCTCTGGCATACTCCAGCGCATCGAGATAATTGCACACTTCTTTGAGATCAAGGCCGGGCTCTTGCCTGTCAGACTTTGCTTCCCAGGAAAGCAGATCGCTAAGGGTTGGCTCGTAGCCCTCGATCTGCGAAGTGACGACGGCTTCCTTACGGACAAAACCGTAAATGAACCAATCGGTGTTGGGCACTATGTTGGCGGCGACATCGAGCCGCCCCAGTTCAAGGGTTGCGCTATCCAGCGCATCACTGATTTTGGCATCCAGCTTGAGGGAAGGCTTTGGCGGCAGGGAATCGGGGACGAAGGCCTTGACCGTTTCGCCCGCGGTGGTAGTGACGACGTAGTGTCCGGTTTTACGCTTCAAAGAAGTTCCTTTAGTAAAGTATTCTTTACTATTTCTTGGCGTAAGTAAAGTATCCTTTACTAATTCGGAAGTTGGTAAAGGAAGCTTTACTTAATTTCGATTATGAGGGTTCGTATTTCAACCCCAGCAGTGAAGCAGCCTCGTCAAGTCTCTTGTCCAACGTCCAAAGCGGGATTTGGGACAAGCGAGCCGAGGCAAGCAGATGCATATCGATGTAGCCAAGCCCCTTCCCCATCAACTCATGGGTCTCGATAAATCGCATGACCTCTTCGTGCTCGGCTAGCGCCGCGCCATCGAGGGCTTTAAGTAGTTTGAGAATTTCTTCCCTGTTTTTGAGATTGCCGCATGCCAGTTCGCCAATGACGAATGAATGACAAACCGCGCGGCCTTCCTCCAGCAGGGCTGTCAGAGGGCTGTTTCCCTTGCGTAAGTGCTCCACCCACACCGAAGTGTCAACGAGAACCAATCTACTTGCCCGCCTGCCTTCTGCGAGGTATCCGGTTCAGCTCTTTCTCCGTTCCCCCCAGTTTCGCGAGCCGCTTTCCGCTTTCCCTGGCGATGAGCACCTGCAGCCCCATCCTGACCAGAGCTGTTTTCTCCTTGACGCCGGTAAGCCTGGTTGCCTTGTCCAGAAGTTCGTCTTCGATATTGAGCGTGGTCCTCATACGCGCCTCCAAAGCCGGGCATTATTTTATATGTATTAGTATGCATCTTTTATATGCATACATCAAGGCCGCCGCTTGGCGAGATCATGAGTTGCCATAAAGGTAATTGTCATGCTCCTCGGAGCCGTCCGTTGCCACGCCCTCACCCGCTCCGACGATATCGAACAGCGGGTCATCTTCAACAGCCTTGTATTCTTCAACTATCTGGCGGACACCATCGTCTTTTTCAGAAGCTTCAACCAAACCCAGTTGAACCAGCCTTTTTGCCAAGGCATATACATCTTTCTTGCTGCCGGCCTTGCGAAGCCCGAGGGCTACGATCAGGACCAGAACTTTTTCGTCTTCGACCCTGAAGATAATCCGGTAGCGTTGGCCAACAGCTCGCAGGCTGCGATACCCCGCCAGCTCCCCAATCAACGGCTTCCCCTGCTTTTCTGGTTCGGATGACAGGTCGCGCACGCGCTCGAAGATTTTTTTCTGGATGCGCCGGTCGGGGATTGCGGCCAGCATGAACCTGGCCCGGGCGGACCAAAGAACACTATACTGCCGCTGGCTCACAGTTTGAGCTCTCGTTCTATTTCCTCCATGGTGAAAATGCGACCCTCCTCGACATCCTTGATGCCCTGGCGCAGCGCATCCATTAGTTCGGCATCACCCATGATCTCCAGCGTTTCGATGATGGATTCGTAGAGATCCCAGGGCATGATGGCAAGCACTGGCTTTTCTCGTTTAGTGACGGCGATGGCGCCAGGGGCATCGCGAAGGCGATCAGGGAGGGAAGGGAGTTTGCGGCGCGCTTCAGTTATGGAAAGATAGTCCTGATCTTCGTCGTTGATTGGCTTGGGCATGGTCCGCCTCCTTTGTGTACGTTTAATTGTACA
>JAENWV010000027.1 GCA_016650015.1 Thermoleophilia bacterium
CGAATCTGATATCTTTGTTCCTGGGTAAGCTGCGCGTAACATCCCATAGTGCTCCTTTGCTTAGTCGCTTAAGAAGCACTGATGCTACCGCAGCTTGCCTCTTAAAACGACCTCGTGTTGCACTTGGGAGTTGAAACCGCCATGTTATTAAAATAGGCGAAAAAGATTTTGAAGAATCTGATGTTGCAATAATTAATGTTTTTTCGCCATCGAGGCGGATATTAATGGATATTAATAGGAGTAGCTACAAGACATGATGGTGAAGGTGAAATATGGGTTTCAAAGGAGGAATGCATTCGAATTGCAGAAAGTTTAGAAAGGGCAATTAAGCGAGTAGAAGAACTCGAAAGAGGCGGGGAATCGACGCTTTGAAGCAACACAAATATTGAACGATCAGATGGGAACCCGACAGGGCAAACAAATGCTAACCGATCTGGTCCGCGTTATAGAACACTTTTCGAAGAGTGATATTGTGCCTCCGCACAATCCCCTGAATCCTTTCCATTTGAGCCGGGTCACAACAATACGGTACACTTACTGAGAGTAAATGAGGAAGTGTAGATAAGCAGGACTGGCCAAAACAGTCATTGTTTCCCCGAAAAAACCTTTTGAAGTTTAGTATCGTGTTCCCGAAATTAGGAAATTGAGGAACTGCATGTCCACCTCGGATTCAATCCCGGAAAACCAGGAGAATAACCGCGCTTACCCCGAAGAGCTGGATGAGCGGCTGCGCGAGATACTTTCCCGGCGGGCGCTGAGCGTTCTGGCTTCGACTCCCCTTGAGGAGGGCGAGTACATCGCCCACGGCCTCTGGGGCCATGAGCTGGCGGCGAAGCTCGGCGACCTGGAGCGGGACGAGGAAATCTACCTGCTTGACGTCCGCGGCCGCGAGGCCTATGAACAGGGCCATATCGAGGGCGCGCATCATGTCGAGTTCAGTGAATGGGCCTCGCCGGATAATCTCTCGCGCCTGTCGCGCGACCACAAGATCATCGTCATCTGTGAGACCGGCCTTGCCGCCGCCCAGGTCGTCGCCGGACTGCGGCTGCTGGGCTACGATGCCGTCGTCCCCAAGACCGGCATCAACGGCTGGACGCAGACGCACATGACCGGGAAGCTGGTGGAGGAGTTCCAGTCGGCGAAATATCCGGTGAAGCGGGTGCCGCCGACAAACGGCCATGCACCGGCACCGGCGGACGCCATTTTTCACGCACCTGAAGATTACGAATATGAGCTGATCGCCGAGCGGATCCATGAAGTGTTCAGCGATTTGCCGGCCGCTGATAACGTCGACGGCCATCCCGCGCATATCATCACCGCCCGCGAGCTGAACTCTCTGCTGCAGGACGAATGCGAGCGGGATGGGATCTTCCTGCTGGACCTGCGGCGGGAGGAGGACTTCGAAGGCGTCGGCCATATCGAGGGCGCCCTGCGGATGGATTTCGACGCGGTCGCCGTTCCGGGCAACCTGGAGCTGCTACCCCGTGACCGCAAAATAATCACCATCTGCTATACCGGCAACCTGGCAGCCCAGCTGGCCGTGGTCCTGCGACTGCTCGGCTATGACGCCGCGGCGCTGGCCTACGGCATGGTCAGCTGGACGCGCACGCCGACCACTTACCTGTACCTGAAGGATATCCAGAAGGCCGATAACCCGCTGGTCTAGCCGGTCGGTACCATCATCCGTTCTGCTTCTCCGGGTCATCGGGAAGCGGGTCAGCTTCTTCCTCTATCTCTTTCTTCTCTTCACGACGGTCCTTCTTGCCGTACTTGGCCTCATCGTGGAAGCCGGCGCCGCTCCCCGGTCTGCCGGCGAAAGGATTTCGGGGCTTCGCCGGGCGTCCCGGCTTTCCCGGTTTCGGTTTTTTCACTCGTTTTTTCATTCGTGCTCCGGGCTCTCCACGATGATGGTCACCGGACCGTCGTTGACCAGCTCGACTTCCATCATGGCTCCGAACCTGCCGGTCTCGATGGTTAGTCCGCCGGCGCCTAGCTCCGCGACGACCTCTTCGTACAGTTTTTCCGCCAGCTGTGGTTCCGCCGCTTGTCCGAAGCCGGGCCGGTTGCCCTTGCGGGTGTCTGCCAAAAGGGTGAACTGGCTGACGACCAGAACGGCGCCGCCAACATCGGACACCGACAGGTTCATCAGCCTCTTCTCGTCGTTGAAGATGCGCAACCGGGCAATTTTGCCGGCGATGAAGCCGGCGTCGGCGGAAATATCCGTGGCGGCAACTCCCAGGAGCACCAGCAGGCCGTGGCCGATTTCGCCGGTCACGGCGCCGTCGACCAGCACCCTCGCGCGGCTGACCCTTTGAACCACTGCTTTCATGGTAGGGAGATTTCCTGCATGGCTGTTTTCATACCCGGTAGTCTAAAACTCACGAGCTTAAGTTGAAAGACCGGGCGATTTAGAACAGAATCTGGTCTGTGGCTAATTCGATGAATTCCGGAGCCGGGAAACCGCGCAGAGTGCGGGGGCTATCACATAGCAGGGCGATATATTCGCTATCCCGCCTTCTCTCCCTGAAGCTCTTTGTTCTGCTCATCATGTTGCTTTGGCTGGCCGCCATGGCCGGTTGCGGCGGCGATGAAACGAAAACCTCTGTTTCCCGCCTGCAGTTCGATGCCCTTAACAGACAGGTGGTGGCATCCTCGAAACTCCTGGGCGACAGCCTGCAGCAGTCCCTAATTTCCCTGCCGGCGAAGAAACTGATGACTGAGCTGCAGCCCGAACAGCGCTTCGGGCAAATCGAGATCCCGCGGCTGGGAATCCGCGAGTGGATCGTCCAGGGGACCTCGAAGGAAGCGCTCGAAAAAGGGGCCGGCCATATCGAGGGCACATCGATGCCCGGGCTGGGCGGCAATTTTGCCCTGGCAGGCGACCGCGTGCTTTATACTTCTCCATTCCTGAGGCTGGATCAGCTCGAGGTCGGTGACGAAGTGCTCATCCATCTGCCCTATGCTGATTTCACCTACAAGGCGGAAGTAAAGACCAACGTCGACCCCAGCGAAGTCAGCGTCCTCAAGCCCAGGGGTTACGATTCGGTCACGCTGAGCACCTGCGATCCGCCCTGGGGGCTGTCCACGCGCATCATTATTTTCGCCCGGCTGGCTGAATCGGCGCCGAAGGCCTGAGCGGTTTTGCCCGAAGCCGTTAAAAAGGCCAGCCTCTACATGCTCCTGGCGGCGTTGCTGCTCGGCACACTCTGGCGCGGCGGTTATTTCCCGGAGCAGAAATGGCCTTTCGCCCTCGCGCTGCTGGCCGCCGGCGCCGTCGAGATCGCCGTTACCACCGCGGTTGGCAGCGCCAGGGCGCTCCGCTCCCCGGCCTTCTGGTCCCTGGCGGCGTTCACTCTGTATGCGGTGATCACCCGCGCTTGGAGCGTGGCGCCCGCGGACACCGACCGGGAGTCGATGCTGATGGGTGGCTACCTGGCTACCTTTTTTGTGGTGCGCAGTCAAATTGTCCGCTATGGCGGGTTGGCGCTCGGCGCAGTCGCCTCCTGGTTCGTCTACGCGGCGACTTTTACCGCAGCCTGGGGGTTGGCCACTTTTCTCTGGCGATGGGGGCCTTACGCCGCCATGCTCGACGATGTCTTTCGTGCCGGATCGACTTTTGAGTATTCCAACGCGCTCAGCTGTTTTTCCCTGATGGCGCTGCCGGTCACCGTAGCCCTGCAGCGGCGGGCCGCGTCCCCGGACCGGTCGCTGCTGGCGGTCGCCGTAACCTTGCAGGCTGTCGCCGTGCTGGTCAGCTATGCGCGTTTCGGCATAGTGATGCTGGCCGCGCTTTCCCTTTACCTGTCGTTCAGCGGCTGGCGGGGCGGGTTTGCCCTCTCGACCGCCTTTTCACTGGCGATGGCGCTGCCGATCGGGGTTGTCGCGACGATGGCCTCGGAGTCCGGGGACCCGTTCACCGGGTTGCTGATTATTTTTGTGATCATGGTAGTTGTCTGGCTGGTGGAGAGTTATCTGGATGCGCCGAAGTTCCGCTCGGCCCTGCGGGCAGTGGCGGCATTGTCGGCCGCCGGAGGGCTTGCCGCGGCCGTCCTGCTGGCAAATCGCAGCGAGCGTATGCAGGTCATTCTCTCCATACGCTTCAGAGAAGGATTCAGCCTCAGCAGGCTTCTACCTCATCGCCTCGACACCTGGCAGGGGGCTGTGGACGCTTACCGGGTACGGCCGCTGACCGGCTCCGGGCTGGGATCGTTCGCCCAGGTCTTCGCCCAATACACCATCGCGGTTTACACCAAGTACGCCCACAACCTGATCATCCAGACGGCTGTTGATACGGGGATTATCGGTGTGGTTTGGTTGGCTCTGTTCCTGGGTTATGTCATCGTCCTGAGCGTCTGGCGGCTGGTCGTGGCTTCGCATCCGCTGGCCCGCGCCTTTGCTGTTTCCAGTCTGACCTTTATCGTTTACAACATGTTCGACTGGGAATGGTACGTGCCGGCGCTGACCGCCTGGTTCATGGTGGGGGTGGCCTGCCTGGAAGCGATGCCGGGTGAGGGCCTGGAGGAAGGGGAGCCAGAAACCGGCAAATCTTATTTGACCACGATATCCGTAGTCAAAAAAGCGATATAGACGATGCTGATTATCCCGTTCATGATCATGAAAGCGACGTTGACGCGGGACAGGTCTCTGGCGGAGACGATGGCGTTCTCATAGGCCAGTAGCGCGGCGACCACGGCGACTCCCAGAAAATAGATGACCCCGAGCTGACTGAAAACCATGCCCACCGCCACTATCAGCGCCACGGCCAGCAGGTGGAAAACCCGCGTTACCCACAATGCCCGCCCGACGCCGAGCGACACCGGCAGCGAATGGATGCCCTCACGCCGGTCGAAATCCACGTCCAGGCAGGCATAAATGATGTCGAAGCCGGCAATCCAAAAAGTAACGATCCCCATCAGCAGGAAGGGCTTCCAGGCCAGGCTGTAGGTGATCGCCACCCAGGCGCCGACCGGCGCCAGCCCGATCGTGGCGCCGAGGAACAGATGGCAGAGAGAAGTGAACCGCTTGGTGTAGGGATAGATGACGAACGCCGCCACCACAATCGGTGACAGGTACCAGGTCAACGGCGGCAGCTGATAGAGGCCGACGCAGAGGGCGGCCAGCGACACGCCGCAAAAAGCGACCCCCTGAGAAAACGAAAGGGTGCCCGCGGGAATCTCGCGGCCGGCTGTCCGCGGGTTTCGGGCGTCGATCTCGTGATCGATGACGCGGTTGAGCCCCATGGCCAGGCTGCGTGCCGCCACCATGACCACGGTGATCCAGAACATCTTCGTGAAGGAAGGTATTTGCTGGAGGGCCAGGAAGGCCCCGGCGTAGGCGAACGGCAGGGCGAATACGCTGTGCTCGAGCTTGACAAATTTCGCGAACAGCGACGGCAACTTCATCGGTGAGGTAGTGGAGGCGTCAGCCGCCATGCTGTGGCCCCGCTGTCGTTTCAAACGACAAAGCATGTCGTACTCCGTAAGGCACTTCAGGCGACATGACTTCACGCCTGCTCATCCGGCTCAGCCCAGGTCGATCCCGTAGCGGACCCACTTCTCATCGACAAGCCGCCTGACCTCTTCGGTCATGGCGATGTCGTCGGGCCACTCGCGGTCGTGGCCTTCGCTGGGCCAGGTCTTGGTGGCGTCGATTCCCATCTTGGCGCCATAGTTGGCCGTAGGACTGGAGTGATCGAGCACGTCCAGCGGCCCCTCGCTGATCATCACGTCCCGGCGCGGGTCGACATTGTTGAACACCCGCCAGGCGACCTCACTCTCGTCGTGCACATTCACCTGTTCGTCGACGATGACCACGAACTTGGTCAGCGACAGCATGCCGAGCCCCCAGACGGCGCTCATGACCTTCCTGGCGTGCATGGGGTAGCTCTTCTTGATTGACAGGATCGCACAGTTGTGGAATACGCCTTCCAGCGGCAGGTTCATGTCCACCATCTCCGGCAGGGTGATCTTCAGTAGAGGCAGAAAGAGCCGCTCGGTCGCCTTCCCCAGGAAGCAGTCCTCCATGGGTGGGCGGCCGACGATGGTTGTCGCGTAGATCGGATCGCGCCGGTGGGTAACACAGGTCAGGTGGAAGACCGGGTAATCGCCAGCCAGCGAGTAATAACCAGTGTGGTCGCCGAAGGGCCCTTCGCTACGCAGTTCGCCCTTTTCGACATAGCCTTCGAGGATGATCTCGGCGGTCGTCGGGACCTCCATATCAATTGTCTTACATTTCACCATCTCCACCGGGCTGCCCTTGAGGAAGCCCGCCAGCATCATCTCGTCGATCCCCTTGGGCAGCGGCGCCGTGGCCGCGTAGGTCGTCGCCGGGTCGGTGCCGATGGCCACCGCCACCTCGATGCGGCCGCCGGCGGCGCGGAAGTTCTCGGCGCCATCCTTGTGGATGTGCCAGTGCATGCCCGTCGTCTTCGCGTCGAATTTCTGTAGCCGGTACATGCCGGCGTTGCGCCGGCCTTCGGGATCCTTGGTGAAGACCACCGGCAGGGTGATGAAGGGGCCGCCGTCGCCGGGCCAGGTCTTGAGGATGGGAAGGTCGTCCAGGTTCGGCTCCTTCATGACGACATCCTGGCAGGGGCCCGATTTGACGATCTTCGGCGCCGAATCCGCCAGGTTCTTCAGTTTGCCCAGCGCCTTGACCTTGGCGATAATTCCCTGGGGCACCTGCATTTCCAGCACGCTGCCGAGCTGCTCGGCGATGGCGTCCAGGTCGGCGCCGCCCAACGCCATGCTCATGCGTTTCATGCTGCCGAACTGGTTGATTAGCACGGGCATGTTCGAGCCCTTCGGGTTGCGGAACAACAGCGCCGGCCCGTGGGCCTTGCTCACCCGGTCGGTGATCTCTGAAATTTCGAGTTCCGGATCAACCGGCTCGTCGATCTCTACCAGCTCGCCCACCTGCTTCAGGACATTGATGAATTGTCTCAGGTCGTCCAGTGCCATCAGGCCTCCGTTAGGAAGTTGGCGTTTATATCGCTGCATCTCTGCCTCAGCTCTGCGCGTTTTTCTTCCGGGAAGGCAGCCAGGGATTTTTCATAAACAGCATCGAGTCTGCTGGCATCCGAGTCGCCGCCGCCCCAGATAATTTCGCTGAGGCCGCTGGATTCGGGGGCTTCGTGGCCGTAATCACTCGAGCGCGCCGCCAGCCGCAGCGTGGTAACAACCCAGGCGCTCAACGCCAGGGCCGGGTCGCGGTTCTCACCATGGATGAATGAGCACAGCCGGATCAGTTCGGCCAGCTCCCGGACGCAGGCCAGATCTTCGAGCCCGGCGATGGCGCTGAGCCCCTGGGCGAACATGTAGTCGCCGGCCAGCAGGTAAAAATTGTTTTCATCGGGTTTGAGCAGCCGGTTTCGGCCGTAGTGGAGGAGGAAACCCTCAAAGATGTACTCCAGGCCCCGCTGGTAGCGCTCGGGGCTGGCAGCGCCATCACCGCAGGCGACCATGAACAGGTCGGAAAAGCCGGCAGTTTCGTTCAGGTCGGTTTCAGCCAGCAGCCGCTCTCCGAAAAGGATGCTATCGGCGGCAATCTCGCGGCGCATCTCCCTCAGGGTTGATGCGGCAATTGTCCTCGTGGCATTCATTTCTCAGGGCTGATTGAGAACAGTGAGCCGGGAACCATTTATTTGTCCAGGTAGAACGAGAGAGTCATCAGCTCGGTCGACAGGTCTACCTGCCGCAGTATCACCGGCTGGTCGCTGGCAGCCCGGATAGGCGCGAAGTTCAGCACCGATGGCACACCGGCCGCAACCACCCGGTCGATAACCTCCTGGGCCGCCGCCGAGGGTGTGGTAACAACGGCGATGTGCACTTTGTTCTCGCTCAGAAATTTCTCCAGGCCGGTGATCGGTAATACCGGCCCGGCGCCGCGGTCCTTGCCGAT
Source organism: Thermoleophilia bacterium (assembly GCA_016650015.1). Lineage (GTDB taxonomy): Bacteria > Actinomycetota > Thermoleophilia > BMS3ABIN01 > BMS3ABIN01 > JACRMB01. The sequence continues at coordinate 7,900 of JAENWV010000027.1, forward strand.
TACCTTCGCGTCGGCGTCGAACATGCCGATCAGATTGAATCCCTGTTTTTGAAAACCCCGGTATAGCGCCAGTGCGGTCCCCAGTTTTCCCGAGCCGATGATAATGACGTTCCAGGACCGGTTCAGCCCAAGACACTTTTTCAGTTCAGTGATCAGCCGGTCCACATCGTAGCCCACGCCACGAATGCCGAACTCGCCGAAATAGGAAAGGTCCTTGCGGATCTGCGCCGGGTTGGTCCCCACCTCGTCGGCCATCAGGCGCGATGAAATAGTGGTCGTGCCCCGGCTCTGGACCTCCTGGAGCTTGCGCAGGTATTGGGAAAGCCGCGGCACGGTGGCCGTCGGTATGGCTTGTTTTCGGGAAGATTGTGACATGATGCAGTCTTTGGCCGTGCGGATCCTCAGCCCCGCAGGAAGGCCGCCGCGGAAGCCGCGGTTCGGGCCAGGTTGTCCTCGTCGTGGGCCAGGGAAACAAAGGCGGCCTCGAACTGGGAGGGCGCCAGGTAGACACCGTTCTCGAGCATGTGTTTGAAGTATTCGGCGTAACGGCCGGTGTCGCTGGCCTTGGCCGACCCGAAGTCGGTGACCGGCCCGGCAGTGAAGAACAGGGTCATCATCGAGCCGACCCGGTTTTGACAGGTAGCTATCGTGCCGGCCGCCGCCGATTCCGCCAGGCTGTCCGCCAGCCAGGCCGACTTTTCTTCCAAAGCTTCGTAGATGCCGGGCTTGCCCAACTCGGTCAGCATGGCCAGACCCGCTGCCATCGCCAGGGGGTTGCCGGAAAGAGTTCCAGCCTGATAGGTGTTTCCCGCCGGAGCCACGGTCTCCATGATCTCCCGGCGTCCGCCGAAGGCGCCCACGGGCATGCCGCCGCCGATAATCTTGCCCAGGCAGGTCAGGTCCGGGGCGACGCCGAAGCGCTCCTGCGCTCCTCCGTAGGCGACGCGGAAACCACTCATCACCTCGTCAAAAATCAGGACCGAGCCGTATTCGCTGGCCAGCTGCCGCAGCCCTTCCAGGAATCCCACCGCCGGGGGTACCACGCCCATGTTGCCGGCAACCGGTTCGAGGATGATAGCCGCCACCTGCTCGCCCCCCGCCGCCATGATCTCGCGGACATGATCGAGGTCGTTATAGCGGGCCAGGATGGTGTCAGCCGAGGTGCCTTTGGTCACACCCGGGCTGTCGGGTAGCGACAGCGTCGCCATGCCCGAGCCTGCCTGCACCAGCAGGCTGTCAACGGCGCCGTGGTAGCAGCCAATAAATTTTATGATCCTGTCGCGGCCGGTGAAACCGCGGGCAACCCGCAGCGCGCTCATGGTGGCCTCGGTGCCGGAGTTCACCATGCGCACCATCTCGATGGAAGGTACGGCGGCGATCACCTTGCGCGCCAGTTCCACTTCCAGCGGGCTGGGGGCGCCGAAGCTGGTGCCATTCCTCAGGGTTTTCTCCAGGGCTTCCTGCACCGCCGGATGGCAGTGGCCCAGAATCAGCGGGCCCCAGGAGCCCACGTAGTCTATATAGTGGTTGCCGTCCACGTCGTACATCAGGCTGCCTTCGCCGCGGGCGATGAAGATCGGGTCGGTCCCTACCGAACGCATGGCCCGCACGGGGCTGTTGACCCCGCCCGGCAGCAGGCGCTGTGCCTCGGCGAACAATTCCTGTGATTTCCGTGTATCCATAACCTGTCTCCCGGACTCGCTTGCGTGCCGGCGGCAGCGCTTAAACCGGCCACTTTTGTTTGCGCGGGGGTTTTACAACCGGCCGCGGTCGTTCCGCGCCGTGGCTACTTCAGCCAGCTGGCGACATCCTTGGCGTGATAGGTGATGATGGTGTCGGCGCCGGCGCGGCGGATGGCGGTCATCGTCTCCAGCACCACGCTCTTCTCGTCCAGCCAGCCCTTCGCGGCCGCGGCCTTGATCATGGCGTACTCGCCGCTGACACTGTAGGCGGCCAGCGGGAACTTGGTCTCCTGCTTGACGCGGTAGATGATGTCAAGGTACGGCAGGGCCGGTTTTACCATGACCATGTCGGCGCCCTCCTCGATGTCGAGCAGCACTTCCCGCACGGCCTCGTCGCTGTTGCGGCAGTCCATCTGGTAAGAGCGTCGATCGCCGAACTCAGGCGTCGATTCGGCCGCTTCGCGGAAAGGCCCGTAATAGGCGGAAGCAAACTTGGCGGCATAGGACATGATCGGGGTGTTGATGAAGCCTTCGTTGTCGAGGCTGGTGCGGATGGCGGCCACCCGGCCGTCCATCATGTCCGAGGGCGCGATGATGTCGGCTCCGGCCTCGGCATGGGAGAGCGCCGTCTTGGCCAGCATCTCCAGGGTCATGTCGTTGTCCACGTCACCGTCCTTGACGATGCCGCAGTGCCCGTGGCTGGTGTACTCGCAAAGGCAGACGTCGGTGATGACGATCAGTTCCGGTACTTCCTCCTTGAGGGCGGCGATCGCCATCTGGATTATGCCCTCCTCGTCATAGGCGCTGGTGCCGGCATCGTCCTTCTCCGCCGGGATGCCGAACAGCAAAACCCCTGGGATGCCGAGCTCCCGCACTTCACGGGCTTCCTCCACCAGGTGGTTGATTGACTGCTGGTAGCAGCCGGGCATCGATTCCATCTCGATGCGTTTGTTCTCTCCGTGGGTGACGAACATGGGATAGATCAGGCGGTCCGGCAACAGGTCTGTTTCCCGGACCAGGTTTCTTATCTGCTCGGATTGCCGCAGGCGGCGCATTCTGTAAGAGGGAAAGTACACTCTGGGAGCTCCTTTGGCGGGTTTTATCAAGCCGGTGACGATTTGTGGCTTTTTTCACGAGCCAACCAGTATATTAGCGCAATAACACGGGTTTGGTAAAGCAGTCGCGCTGGAATCGGCGGTGATTTGCCAGGATTGGGAGTCCCGCGTCCGCCGCTATTTCTTTCCCGAAGAGCTTTCGATTTTTTCGAGCAACCCGGCCACCAGCTTCACATACTCCGGCGCCGCATCGAAGGGCGCCAGCCCGTTGAGGTCCGCCTGCCGCACATCCTCGCTCAGCGGCAGACAGCCGATGACCTCGAAGCCCTGGTTCAAATCGGTGCAGAAACCGGCGTCGGCCGGGGTCACCTTGTTTACCACAAGCATAATATTGGTAATCCCGATCTCCCCCGCCAGCCGGGTGATCGCCTCGGCGGTCTGGATGCTCCGCCGCCCCGGCTCCACTACCACCAGCATGGCGTCGACGCCCCGCGCCGTCGCCCGGCCCAGGTGCTCGATCCCGGCCTCCATGTCGACCAGGACCACCTCGCGCTCGTTGAGCATGAGATGGCTCAAAAGTGCTTTCAAAAGGGCTGACTCGGGGCAGACACAACCGCCGCCCCCCTTCTTCACCGTCCCCAGCCGCAGCAAACGCACACCGTGCGCCTCGGTAGAAAACCTTTCCGGGATATCATCCACCTTCGGGTTCATCCGGAAGACCGGCGCGGAGCTGCCTGGTTCGGCGCCGGTCCGTTCACGGATCAGCTCGCCAAGCTCTGATATGGGGATGATCGCCGCAGCCGCTTCGGGCTCGATGCCGATGGCTGAAGCCAGGTTGGCGTCGGGATCGGCATCGACAGCGTAAACCATCATGCCGCGATCGGCGAAAATGCGCGCCAAGGTGCCGGCGATGGTGGTCTTGCCGACGCCGCCTTTGCCTGTGATGGCGATTTTCATTCAGCCTCCGCCCTGTAGCCGTAAATTCTTTCCGCTGTTCCACTCTCGAACAAAAACCTGACGCGGCTCCTGCCGAGAGACAGAGAGCTGCCGAGGTTAATTCTTGCCGCTGGTCAACTCTCGAACAAACCTGTATTCCGACATGGAATACTGTTCGAGTATATATCTATAATTCCCGGATCCCGAAATTGCATCACGGCCATGCTCCTGCTAGATTGAGAATACCTTACAGGAGGGATAATTTTAAATATTCACAGACGAATTCTTCTTAAGATCGGACATCGCCAGGCGCTGGTATTGGCTGGCGCGGCGCTGGCAATGCTGGTCATCACGACATTCACGGTGGGCTGCGGCGATTCGGGTACTGATGCCGGCTCCAGCACTGCCGGAACCAGCGGCATCGGCGGGCTTACCCGCCCGGCGACGGGCATGGTCGAAGTACTCGATGCCAGGAGCGATATAACTGGCAGCCAGAACCTGACGCAGGCGCCGAGCTGGCTGGACATCAACTGGGTCGCCATCGCCCAGGCGGGTAACTATCTCAAGTTCGACATGGATCTGGCGGGGAAAGTACCCGATACCATGCCGGCGGGGATCGCGGCCGAGTGGGGTATCATGTTCGACACGGACTCGGATGGAACGCCGGACTGGGTAGTGTACGAGTCCAGCTCGAACAAGGACGGCTGGGTTTATGGGCTATACAACTATAAGACCAAGGAGCGGCTCACGGGGCCGCAGTTCCCCGGCGACGCCGCGCACTCGGATACCAAAATCACGCTGACTGTTAACCCGGCGACTCTGGGCACGACGAAAAACTTCAAATGGCTCGCTTTCACGAATGATTACATCAAGGGAACCGACGGTGAGAACCTGCAGGCTGGGGACAAGGTACCGGACAACGGTGCACCCGAGAACAGCGTCGACTGGCTTCCATATCCGTAAGGGGGTCCGGCTGGGGCGCTCCGGTTCCCGGGGTGCGCGGTAACGCGCGGCGCTCTAGGGTGTAGTCGTGGTCGCAGCGGCGCCGTTGTTGGCCTGCTGGAGCAGGGCCGGATCGGTTATCGGCGCACCGCCGTACTGCAGGTAGTTCTGATTGACTGACGGTTCAACCCAGTACTCCGTGGCGAGGCTGGCCACGGTTGTCTCCTTGAACTGGAACCAGTCGATCTTCGCCGCCGCATCCTTGGTGACCACAATTCGGACGGCCTGCTTGTCCTTGTCCTTGGCTTCCTCGGTCGGCCCATAGAGGGTCAGCTGTATTCGGCTGACATCCGGGTACCGGAACAACGCACTCATGATCTGCTGAGCCGTGGTCACTGCGGTGCCGACAAGCGCGCCTGCATGGCAGGAAGCGGTCCGGTTAAGGTCGATGGCCAGGTACATTCCATTGCCTTCCGGTGTCAGCACAACGGACCGGATTACCGGTAGTCCTTGCGCGCCCGCGTCCCCAAGTTTCCGCGTAACCAGTTTCTCCACGGTATCCTTGGAGACGGGCTCTTTGGCCCGGTTGGTAATGGGGCCGGTGCCGATGTCGAAGGAATTCGTGCTTTCGGTGCTGTCAGAACAGCCGGCGATTCCAAGAGCCAGCGCCGCGGCGACTCCCGCCAACATGAAAATTTTAATGACCATGCGGATTGAGTGGTATCGGCTACGAAAAGCTGGAACGGACACAGCGCTCTCCTTCACGTATTTATTCAGAATAAAAGCGCCAGCGTAAGCTTAAATACTGGACTATTATCATCAATTTTTCAGTATATCACTCACAGCATTCGCCAAATGAGACATGTCAGGTTCGGTTTGGTTGCAGCTCTCACTGTTGGTTATAATCTGTAAAGTTTATACCAATTAGCGGAAGGGTTGTGACGCTCAGGAAAATCTTGTACCCGGCAGGCTTGATAATCATCCTGGTGATGGCGTGTCTGACAGTTTCCAGCTGTGGCGACCTCCCTTCCAACGCCGCGGCGACAGTCAACGGTAAAGTGTGATCAGCAAGGATGATGTTGCCGAGCGTATTCGCATTGGCGCCGGCATCCGGCGTGTTGCGAGAGGTGACATCGCCGCCGGTGGCAGTACAGCGATAACACTGCAGTACAACGTGCCCGTTAGCACAACGGGATTCATGACGACCACTTACGCGACTGCTCAGAACGGCGCCACTGTCTATAACTATCCTGGCCCCGGCCCGTATCCCGGCGCCTGATAGGGAACTGGACAGTAAGCCACGACTGATGTGAAAGGAGAACGATATGGTCAAAAAAAGCGACCATCGGGAACCTTACGCCAAGCCTGAGCTGGTCAAGCACGACAACTTGAAGGCCATCACCTTCGAGTGCCCGGACTGGCAGTGCAGCGTAGTGGTTCCGCCGCCGCCGGCATAATAAAACGGTAACGAAACACAGGTAGCAACAACCGGGAGGGGCGGGTCCGTACGGACCCGCCCCTCCCGAACTATTCATGGCCCGATTACCCTGCATAAATGGGCTTGATTGCCCTCTAAAAAATTTGAGCAAACCTGGAGGGAAGATAAGCATGGAAATCTTTGTTAACTGTTAATACTGAAATCTTTGTTAACTGTGAAAAGCATAGCTTATAGAAATACCCCGGGGGGCTTATATGGCCTTTTATTTGAAGCTCATGCATTAGTAATATAGCTGATATGCATCATGTAATATGTGCCAAATGGAGTAAACTACTTGCATAATAAGTGTCTTTATCTACTATCCGGGGCTCGGGGAGCGGATGAAGGGGTGGCAGGGGACGAGATAACGATCTTTTCAGATCGGTCGAGGTGCAAACTCCAATTCACAAGTACCAGCGTGTGCGGTGGCTGCGGGCCTGCTTCGCGTATAACGCTTGAAAAAGCATAACGCTTGAATAATTTGGTGCAAGAAGGGCGGAAAGATTTGGTGCAAGAAGGGCGGAAAGGGAGTAAAATAGTAAACTCGCTTCCATTTCTGCAAACTAGGCAAGGAGAACTAGCGAGATGGTAGCTGTAAACCCTAACGGTAGCGGGCCACGGGGAAAGTTGATTGCAGTAGCGGCATTTGTTCTGGTAGTAAGTCTGGCTCTCGTTTTGGGTGGATGCGGAGACAGTGCCAATGAAGGCACTACGGGTTCGCAGCTTGATGATCAGTCGGCCGGCGCTTCAACTGGCACAACGACAGTTGGCGGCGCGGGATCGACCGGCGGGTCAACAACTGGCGGCGCCAGCCAGGGGAACGCAATGGCGGATTATCCGATGAACCAGTGTGTCGTTGACATGACCAAACGTTACGGGGACGAGGCAACAGCGCAGAAAGTATGTTCAGGGCTTCAGACCAATTATGGAAGCTCACCGATGAGCCAGCTGCCAACGCTTTTGCCGCCGCTCGAGACACAGGTCGGCGCGACGCCTTTGCCGGGTAGCACGATACCGACGACGCCCGGCGGTACTACAGGCGGTAGCCCTGGCGGCAACACCGGAGGAAATACTGGCAACAGTGGAAGCGGTGGATGGGATTCCGGTGGCATGGAGATCGTCGTGCCAGGTGGACCCGGTGGAGCACCGGCGGGACCAGATGGATCCTGATATCACCAAATGGCAGGAAAGGCGGTAGGATGCCCAGCAGGTTAGGCAATGGGATCGCGAAGCGCATAGAAGGTATCCAGCTGAACACGGCTACCTATGACGTGCACGGCCTGGTTACCAGGGTATACGCGGACGATCACATGCTGGCTCTGGCCATCCAGGACTTCCTCAGATCTTTCCGCGGTCAGCCGGAAGCCGAAGCCGATATCGAG
>JAENWV010000094.1 GCA_016650015.1 Thermoleophilia bacterium
ATCCGGCTGTTCGTAAATCTCCTTGCGCATGAAAGTCTCGTAGCCGCCTTTCTCGGCGGCGTCGGCATCCCAGCTGACCCGGGTGACCTCCCGGTCCTGAGGCTGTTTGTCCAGATCCAGGATCTGGACGCCGTCCGGTGTTATTACCACCATTTCGTCATCGCCGATCACCATGACATCACGGGTCTCGGAGAGGAAGGCCGGGATTGCTGAGGCGATGAAGTTCTCTCCTTCGCCGATGCCGATGAGCAGCGGGCACTCCTTGCGAGCGCCGACGATCAGGTCCGGGTGGCCGCTGTGGATCACGCAGAAAGCGTAATGGCCGCTGATCTCGCCAATGCTCAAACGCGTCGCCTCGACCAGGTCGCCGTCGTAGTGTTTCTCCACCAGGTGGGAAACGACTTCGGCGTCCGTCTCGGAAGTAAACTTGTGGCCCTCAGCGATGAGCTCCTCGCGCAAATCCTGGTAGTTTTCGATGATGCCGTTCAGCACGATGGAGATCTTGCCGGTGCAATCCAGGTGGGGGTGTGCGTTCGCGGTGGAGGGACGTCCGTGGGTGGCCCAGCGGGTATGTCCCAGGCCGGCGTGAGCGCCGGTGCAGCCATCTCCCTCGAGCTCCTTCTCCAGGCTGTCGAGGTTGCCGACGGCGCGCACCACCTCGATGTGGCCGTTGGAAAGCACTGACAGCCCCGCCGAGTCATAGCCACGGTACTCCAGCTTCCGAAGGCCCTGGAAAAGCAGCTCTTTACACTGCCGCTGTCCTGTATAGGCGATTATGCCGCACATGGGAAAAGACTGGTTTTCGGGCTCATGTTAATTATCATCCTGAATTTAGAGAAGAATCTCGTAAATCGGCGGCCGCTAGCCGGCCACGCCGAGGCTCTGTTCAACCACGGCTACAATTCTATCGCAAACGCCGTCGCAAAGCTCCGCCGTTGTCGCTTCGACCATGACCCGAACCACGGGCTCGGTGCCGGAAGGGCGCACCAGGATTCTGCCGGAATCGCCCAGACGGCCGGTTTCCTCGTCAATTTTCTCCCAGATCCCGGCGGCCTCCTCCAGGCCCTGCATGTTCTCGACCCGGACATTGACCAGCTTCTGTGGCAGACGGGTCATCACCCGGGCCAGCTCGGCCAGCGTGGCACCGCTCCGTGCCATTACTTCCAGTAAAAGCAGGGACGTCCCCAGCCCGTCGCCGGTGGTTCCGGTCTCCAGATTGATCAAATGGCCGGATTGTTCGCCGCCGAAACTAAAGCCTCCCGCCAGCATATCCTCGAGCACATAACGGTCGCCGACGGCCGTGGTCCTGACTTCGATCCCCAGCTCTTTCATGGCAAGATGGAAACCGAGATTGGTCATTACCGTGGTGACAATGGTATTCAGGGGCAGTTTCCCCTGCTGCTTCAGGTAGTTGGCGCAGATGGCCATGATGAAATCGCCGTCGACCAGCACGCCGTCGGCGTCAACAGCCAGCACCCGGTCACCGTCGCCGTCGTAAGCGAACCCCAGGTCGTAGCCATCGGCGCGGACCATCTCCTGCAGCCGCCGCATGTGTGTGGAGCCGCAGTCATCGTTGATGTTGAAGCCGTCCGGGTCAGCATTGATCACGGTAAGATCGGCGCCCAGCCGGTTGAAGGCCAGCGGTGAACTCCTGAAAGTGGCGCCGTTGGCACAATCAATGAGGATGCGGAACCGGGAAAGCTCGAAATCGAATCGCGTCACCAGATTGTCCACGTATGTCTCGACGGCGCTTTCCAGGGTGCTGGACGTGCCGGGGTTGGCCGGAAGCGTCACCTCCGCCTCGCCCAGCAGGAAGCGCTCCATTTCATGTTCCTGGTCATCTGTGAGCTTGAAGCCCGAAGCGCCGAAAAATTTGATGCCGTTGTCCTGATAAGGATTGTGAGAGGCGGAGATGACAGCGCCAGCGTCGGCGCCCGCGGCGACAACGAGGCTTGCCACCGCCGGTGTGGGAACGACTCCCGCCCGGATTACCCGCCCTCCCGCGGAACTGATGCCCGCCGTCAGCGCGTCCTCCAGCATGGCGCCCGAGACACGCGTATCGCGGCCGACTAGTATGACCGGGTTCTCCGAGGGCAGCACTGCCACCGTCGCCCGCCCGACCGCCAGCGCCAGGTCGGCGGTCAAAGCCTCGTTGGCAACGCCCCGTATACCGTCAGTGCCGAAATATTTGCGCGTCAAAAAAACCCTTTCCTCAAAAAAGTAGAGGAAAAGATTATAGCGGAAAAAAGGGCCCCCCTACGACGCTAACCGCCGCCCTGGTTCTTTATCTCCGTCAAAACCTGGTTGCGCACCATCTGGCGGTAACAGTAGGATTCCTTCGCGGGGCAGTGGGAGATACAGGCCGATGAGACCCGTTTAACCTCGGCGGCGCAGCCCGGGCAGGCCATGACCAGGTCCTGGGGAAAGAACTCCACTTCCTCGCCACATTCGGGGCAGGGCAGGAATTCGATCTCCCGGAAGACTCCGGGGCACCGCCATTTGCTCAGCCGGGATTCGTCGTTTGTTTCAGGTTTTGGTGTTGGTTCCATGTTTCAATCATACCCGCGAATACCGGGGAATCCATTGGCACGGCTCAAATTGAGATGTGACCTGGCTCACAAACCGCGGGTGAATAGAAAACCGCGAAGAGGGGAACATTGGTTAACATCAACCTGGAGGTAAGCGGCATGCACCTGGAAAACATACTGTCACAAAAGGAATTCCTGCCCAATGAGCCGGTCAAGAAAGACATCTGGCTCTCGCCGAAATTCACGGCAGCGCTGGTCTGTCTCGAGTCGGGGCTGGAGATCGAGCCACACCCCGAGCCCTATTCGGTCTTCTTCCTCGTCCTGGAGGGGCGCGGGATCTTCACAAACGGCGGGGGCAGCTTCGAGCTCGGCCCCATGGGCAGCATCACCATTGAGGCTGGGGAAATCCGGGGGATGAAGAGCCTGGAACGGCTGGCGGTACTGGCGATCCACGACCCGCATTAAGGCTATAAAGGTTCTCGCGAGCACGCCCAATTCCCACCGCTCGCGTCCCACCGCGCGCGTCACCCACCCGAGATTTGACATCAATACTTTTTGCTATTATTAATTACCATTAACCTTATTCGTTAATAAAATTTGACTTTATTTTTAATTATTGGATATAATATTTAAGACAAGCAAGCTCGCAAAGGAGTGCAATGACGCCCGACTTGCGCCAAAGAAGCACGGCGACAAGAGAGCAAAGCTCCTTAGACGGAGGCTGGACGAACTCAACTCGGCAGCCATCCTTGAAGACATGCGGTTTCTCCCCGCGCCGCGCTGTCACGAACTGAAGCAGACCAGGAAGGGACAGCTTTCCGTAGATCTGGACCACCCTTACAGGCTTATTTTCCAACCAGCGCACGACCCGATACCAACAAAACCTGACGGGGGCTTGATTGGAGCCGGGTAATCAGCATCGAAATTCTTGGCATCGAGGACACTCATGAATAAAGACACCCAAAACCAATACCAGCCGGATTACGTTTCCCCTCCGGGTGAAACGCTGCAAGAAACCATCGACACAATCGGGATGTCTCAGGCGGAGTTGGCCGAGCGCACGGGGCGGCCCAAAAAGACCATAAATGAGATCATCAAGGGGAAGGGCCCGATAACACCGGAAACCGCGCTTCAGTTTGAGCGTGTCCTTGGAACTCCAGCACGTTTTTGGAACAGCCGGGAACGGAATTATCGGGAAGACCTAGCAGGGAAAAAAGAACTGGAAAGACTCCAGGAAGACATAAACTGGCTTGCAAAATTTCCCATCAAGGAGATGGCGGGGGTGGGCTGGATAAGCCTCCAAGATGACCCTGTTGAGCAAGTACGCGAACTTCTAAATTACCTGGGCGTCGCTTCAAGGCAACAATGGAAAAGTATCTGGCTTAGCCCGAGCGCGGCGCCAAATTATCGTAAATCACCCGCATTCAAAAGCACTCCCGAGGCGGTGTCGGCATGGCTCCGCCAGGGAGAGCTTGTCGCCAGAGATATTCAATGTTCTCCTTATAACCCCAGAGCGTTCAAAACTGTTCTTTCAGAAATACGAAACCTGACCATCACTCCGCCCGAGAACTCTCAGCTAAAAATGGTGCGCCTGTGCGCTGGAGCAGGTGTAGCCGTAGCGTTTGTGCCTGAGATACCAAAAATTCATTTGAGCGGAGCCACGAGGTGGTTGTCACCGTTAAAAGCTCTAATCCAGCTCAGTCTTCGTCATAAAAGCGATGACCATCTGTGGTTCTCTTTTTTCCACGAGGCGGCTCATATACTTTTGCATGGCAAGCGAGCAGCCTTTATTGAAGATGACACACAATCTAATGACATGGAAGCAGAGGCCAACCGGTTCGCTTCCATTATCCTGATTCCGCAAAAAAGATACAGGCAGTTCGTTGCTGAACAGGTCTTTTCAAAAAAGGCCATACTGGAATTTGCATCTGACTTGGGTATTTCGCCCGGAATAGTGGTCGGGCGCCTTCAGCATGATGAGCTTATTAAATTCAATCACTGCAATGACCTGAAAAAACGCTTCACTTTTTCCAAAAAAGAGACTTAAATACAAGGAAAGGGTCCGCTCTGATAACAAGAGCCCATGGGGCTCTCCCGAGAGGGTAGTCAGGGCGGTCGCTTTTTAACTGTTTGGAAAACCGCTACTCGATTGGCCATCCGGGTATGATTTCGTCGATCTCGGCCATCAGGCGGCGTGTTTCGCCGAGGGCGACGGCGATCTTCTGGTAATGATGGATGTCGTCGAAGGAGAGCTTCCTGCCCTTGCGGTCTTTGAGCCATTTTTCGAGGACCTGGTAGCCGCCAATGTGGAACTCCCACAGTTCCGGACCGATGCCTTCGAAGTATTGCTCTTTGTTGATGTACACGCGGCTTTGTGAGGCCGGAGTTCCGCCTGCGGCAGGCTTCGGCTCTATATAGCAAACCTTTTCAACCTCGTTTGAGCCCTCGATATCGAGACGGGGATAAGCCTCGTGATTGTCGAGCAGCGGCGACTCCATTAAATGAAGAGAAACAAGCTCCCCACCCTTTTCCACCAAAGCCTTGAACAGATTCTTGTCTGATGTCAGCGGCAAGCGCGGGAAGTCAATCTTGAGGAACTCGACGTAGCGACCAGACAGCGTCTTTGCGTGTAAATTGCTTCGCTTCGGGTTCATTGATGCGCGCCGCGAACAGCCCGTAGGCGATCGTTTGAGAATACATATCCGCGAACTGGGCGGGCTCGAGGTCTGGAATCAGAGTCGTGCGGAACGCCTCCAGCAGACCATGTAGCGAGCCGGTCTTTTCTTCCCCCTCGAAAGTTTTTTCCAATAAGGCTCCGTACCAACCGGGCAATCGCCGCCATGCGCTGGGCGAGTTCCTTCGGCGTTCGAACAGTCGCTACCTCATGGCTCAGAAAAAGCTGGAGCAACTCGGTCAGCTGTTTTTCTCCATCTGGCTCAAGGCGCAGCTTCCCATCGAGAGCGGGCCGCGCTATGCGAACCGCCTGCCGATATTCACCGTTCACATACCAGCGAAATTCGAGATAGTCAGTCAGGAGCAGATTGCCAAGAGAGCCCAGGTAGCGGTCACGCCCTCGCGCACGGATTCCATGAGGGTTTTTAGCGCGGGCCGGTGGGTGTGCTCGGTCGAGTCGCCCCGTTTGAGGTTGGCTTCGATCTGCTTGAGGTATTGGGTGATCGGTGCGCCAGTCATGCGGCGATTATATCACCGGCTCGAGACGGAAAAGCCAATAAAACAGGAAAGAACGAAGGAGGAGTTGCTCTAAACCCCGCCCCTGCCGATCAGCAACTCCCTCAGCGCATAAGTATCGGGGTCCACCACCCTGCCAGTGCGGTCGAGATGGTCGGTGTTGATCTGGATCGCCATGAGCATGGCGCGGTCGACATCCTTGTGGGCGAGCGCCTTGAGTTCTGGCATCCATTCGTAGGACCGTGTCGGCTCGGTGACGTCGGCCAGGTAGAAGAGCTTGTCGGACAGGGTCATCCCGGGATGCCCGGCCGTGTGCCAACGCACGGCGCTCAGTGTGGCCGGCTCGGTCAGCCCCAGGTCCCGCGCTGCTATTTCCACGGCGACTTTGCCATGCAATAATACCGGGCTCCCGCGGTCAACATCGCGCACCAGGATGCCCCACTCCTCGGCGGTCGCCACGAGCTCATCGTTGGAAAACTCCCGGGCGCAGTCATGCAACAATGCCGCCTGTCTGAGCGGCGTCTCATCGACTCCATAGCGCCGCGCCAACTCCGTGGCGGCTTCGAGTACGCCGAGGCTGTGCAGGAAACGCTCGGATGACACCCTAGCCTTCAACCAGTGTTTCAGTTCATCATCCATCTTCATCTATTATCATCATTTTCTGTACGGATGTGGAAATTTTTCATGCACTTCGCTTCGGGATCACGTCCCC
>JAENWV010000085.1 GCA_016650015.1 Thermoleophilia bacterium
CGCATCAGCTCCTCAACAGTTTTTCCGCTCAACAGGATTCCCTCGTGGCTAACTCTTTTAATAAATGCTGACTGTTTGCGGCCCTTAATCTCTTGCAGAGTCAAACAGTGCACCGAAAGCGGAGCCGCGTATTTGTCTCTGAAGGCCGCCGCACCGGCTTCGGCTATTTTTTCGATTACCTCCTTTTTGTTTGTTGTTCCGGCAACCGTCAGCGCATCAACATCACTTGTATTTGTTTCCTCTCCGCGTGCGTAGCTACCGAAGAGCACGAGCGATACCGTGTCTCCGGCGAACATTCTAGTGATTTCATCCTTGAGTGCGTCGCGTAGCGCCTCTTCTTCTCTCAACGCCGGCAATATTATCCTCTCAACAACGATGTTCTTTCTTGCCAGCGTATATTGGTGCGCCCTTCCCGCTTGCCGCCGCCTGATTATGCCCACTTCCACGAGCGGGGCTATGGCCTGGATGGCGCCACGGTGTGTCAGGCCCGTGAGCTCTGCAATTTGCCTGCCGCTCAACGGCTGTGACACGGCTGATAGCCGGCGCAGAATCACTATGCGCGCCGGGGTGCCAAACACGGTTTCCATGGTATGAGAGAGCTTCATGGTATGGATATTATACTATCCGTAATAGTAAGTAAAGTATCCATACCTTAATCGGACAAATTTCCAAAATATAAAAAGGCGATCAGATGATCGCCCAGAGATTATTCGTCGCTTGGATCCTTGGTTTCGCTCAGGATGACAGTACCTCACACATTCTCCACCATCTCCCAAACCCCACTAGGACAGGTCCCGGCGCAGAACCCGCAGCCAATACACTTCTCATCATCCACCACATATTCCCAGTCACCATCCCGCTCCACTCTGGTGATAGCGTCGTAGTAACAAACCGCTTCGCACATGCCGCAGTCGCGGCAGAGGCCGCAGGACATGCAGCTCTCGGCTTCCTGCTCAACTTCGAACTTTTCGCGCAGCTCTCCTTCGTAGTAGACCGACTTGATCTGCTCGTAGGGGATGACCTGCTTCATCTCGGGCACGATGTCGTATTCCATCATCTGGATGTGGACCGCTTCGGCGGTGACGCGGCCCTGGCCGATGGCGTTGGTGATCAGGCCCGGGCGAGTGGCGTCGCCGATGGCGAACACCTTGGCGTCCGAGGTCTGGCCGTTGTCGTCGACCATCAGGTAACCGCGCTCGATATCCATGCCCGCCGGCAGATAGTCGAGCACCGGGCTCTCGCCGATGGAGATGATGACAGCGTCGGCGTCCATGCTACTGCCATCGTTGAAGAAAATCTTTTTCTTTTTGGCGTCGTAGCGCTCGGTGACCTTCGGCCAGACGATCTTCGTGCCCTTGGCCTCGGCCATCTCGCGTTCCTTGCCGAAGCTCGCCGGCGGCTGAATATCCACCGCAGTCACCTGTGCCGCGCCCAGATTCCAGGCCTGGAAGGCGATGTCCATGCCAACGTTGCCGGCGCCGATGACGACGACCCGCGCGCCCTTGAAATCGACTTCCCGGTTTGAAGCCGCCGGCCAGTTGAACCTGGTGCTGGTCAGCGACAGCGGGCCGAAGTTGATCGCCTTGAGGAACTCGATGCCGAGGATCACTTCCTCCCATCCCGCGAACTTGATGATGCGAGCCTCGTGGGCGCCGGAGGCGACGATCACCACTTCGTGTTCCTTATAGATCTGGTCGAAAAGTTTGCGGTTGACCTTGGTGTTCAGGTGCACATCCACGCCGATCTCGGCGAAGCGCGAAAGCTCCTTGGTCAGGATTTCCTTGCTCAGCCGCTCGCGCGGGATGGCGTATTCCATCTTACCGCCCAGCTTGCCACCGGCCTCGTAAAGGTCGACGCTGTGGCCGCGCAAGGCCAGTTGCCAGGCAGCGGAGAGCCCGCCGGGGCCGCCACCGATGACCGCCACCGTCTTGCCGGTGGAGCGCGCCTTCTTGGGCGCGGGCACTTCGAGACTCAAAGAACCCATCTGCTTGATGTTGTGCGGTTTGTCGACAAAGAGCCCGCGACTGCAGGCGTCCATGCACAGGTTGGGGCAGACCTCGCCGCAGACGCTGGCCGGGAAGGGGCTGAACTCGAGCACCAGCGCCAGGGCTTCCTCCAGGCGTCCCTGCCGGATGAGAGACGCACGCTTGTGCGACGGGATGCGCGACGGGCAGGCGTAGGCGCACGGCGGCAGGTATTTTTCGTTGTACCACATGGGCTTGAAGCGCCGGTCCTCGCCTTCGGTGATGTACGGCAGGATGGTCTGCGGATGGTCCAGATATTCCCCGAAGATGCCGCCCTTGCCGACGCCGGGCTCCCAGACGGTCTCGCGAAACTCGGTCGTGGACATGCGGGCGCCTTTGCGCTCGGCCTTTTCCTGCGGGATCAGGGCGATGAGCTTTTGCCAGTCGCCTCGATCGCGGGTCAGTTCCTTCAAATGCTTGATACGATCGATAGCTTTGAGATATGGCTTGATATTGGTAATAAGCCATTCCCAGTCAGCGTCGGAAAGCTCGACCTGCTTGACGTCGCCGGTGCTGAAGCCCTGGATGGGGCCACGGAAATATATCGTGCCGCCGACCATGCCGACGCAGGGGCGGTAGCCGAGAATGTTATCCGGGTTGCGCGGCTCGACACCGCAGACCACGGCGATGCCGCCGGCCTTGAACTCGGCGAAGGAGTCGCCGACGTCGCGGAAGTACCACGACTGCAGCGGCTCGAAGCGCGGGTTAAACTTGGTCATGGTGTCGCAGCGGGCGCCGCCGCCGCCCTGCACATAGAGAACGCCCTGGGCGCCGGCGTTGTGGGCGCCGTTGGTGACGTCGCCGAGGACTGTTATGCGGGCGCCGCAGTTGATCCAGCCCACGTCGTCGGAACAGCCTCCCTTGACGGTGATCTCGGTGCCCATCATGCCCATGCTGCCGAGGCGCTGGCCAACCGGGCCGTCAACGGTGAGGCGAACCTTCTTATCCTGCGGCCAGATGCGGCCGCCGATGCCGTGCTGGCCGTTGGCGTGCACGGTGAAGGCGCGCTCGCCCTTCTTTATGGCGTGCTGGATCTGCTCTTCCAGTTTCCTGGAGGAGACCCGCTCACCTTTTATGTTGCCGTTGATGATCATTTAATTAGTAAGGTGTCCCCGAATTAGCAGACGTAGCTGATTTTCAGCCGCTCGGCGATGGACTCGTCGGCCACGCCGAGGGCGTCGGACATGCCGATGGGCAGTTCGGTGCTGCGGCCCAGCGGCGCGAAGATTTTTCTCAGCTCCACGTCGGCGCTTTTGAAGACGTCGACTACGCGCTGGGCAACCACGTCCGGGTCGAGCCGGCGATAGAGTCTCGGGTCCTGGGTGGTAATGCCGCGCGGGCAGCGGCCAGTGTTACAAAGGTTGCAGCGGTTGTACTCGTCGCCGAAGCACCAGGCGGCGGCCTGCATGATGTGCTTGCCCATGTCCACGGCCGATGCCCCCAGCATGATCATGGCGGCGGCGTTGGCCGCCAGGTTGCCGGTCTTGCCCATGCCGCCGGCGGCGATCAGCGGCAGCTCGTTCTGCTTGCCTTGCGCCACCAGGTCGAGATAACAGTCGCGGATGTTCGAGGCGATCGGGTGCCCCATCTTGTCCATGGAAACGTTGTAAGCGGCGCCGGTGCCGCCGTCCTCGCCGTCGATGCAGAGGGCGCCGGCGTAGGGGTTGCGCGCCAGATTATTCAAAACGGCCATCGCCGTCTTGGTCCCGGAAATCTTGGGATAGACCGGCACCCGGAAGCCCCAGGCCATCGACATCGACTGGATCATCTTGGCCACCGCTTCCTCGATGGAATACTTGGTCTGGTGAGTCGGCGGCGAGGCCAGATCGACGAACTCGGGCACGCCGCGAATCTGCGCGATCAGTTTCAGCACCTTGTAGGCCATCAGCAGACCGCCGTCGCCGGGCTTGGCCCCCTGGCCATACTTGATCTCGATGGCGGCCGGATCCTCGGTCATCTCGGGTATGGCATGGATGATCTCGTCCCAGCCGAAATAGCCGGAAGCGATCTGCAGGATGAAATATTTGGCGAAGCGGCTCTTTAAGAGTCGCGGCGGCATGCCGCCCTCACCGGTGCACATGACCACGGGCATGCCCTCGACCTCGTTGAGGTAGGCGACGCCCATGGCGAGGCCTTCCCACATGTGCGGCGAGAGCGCGCCGATGCTCATGCTGCCGATGCGGATCGGATAGATCTCGCGCACCGGCGGGATGAAACCGGGCTCCGACTGGTTGGCCCCCATCGTGGAGGATGCCGGCCTGACCGCTGTCTTGCCGACTACCAGACGGTCGCCGCGCCTTTTAAGCGGCAGGGCTTCCGGCGGCAGGTTGCGGCCGAGCAGGGTGCGGATGCGGAACTCGTGCCGGCCGGCGTCCAGCGCCGGGTCGGTGAGCATTGATATTCTGGTAAATTTGAGCTGATCCACCGTCGACGGTGTCGGATCGTTGCGCCGGCCGCCGCGGCGGAACGGTACGCCGCCAATGTTCTTGTAGGTGAGAAACTTGTTCCGCGGGTTGTATTCCGGCTCGATGGCCTCGTTGGGGCAGACCAGCGTGCAGGTGCCGCAACCGGTGCAGTAGCGTTCGATGTCCGTGACCTGCCGGACGACATGAACAATCTCGCGCGTGGCCTTCGGCGTCGGCGAGCCGCCCTCGGAGAAAACCCGCCGGTGCACATGCGGCGCCGCCTCGATGGCGTTCACCGGGCAGACCGCCGTGCAGCGGCCACAGCGGGTGCAGCGATCGTCCCGCCAGCGGATGATATAGGGGAACTCCTTTAAGGAGAGTTCGTGGTTCTGGTCTAGTATTGTGGCTGGATCCATTTTTTTGCCTTATTCAGGGGGTTAACTGGCTCCATTGGACCAACTCCGTGGCGCCCGGCCTGATTATGGCCATGTCGTATTTCATTGGTGAGAAATCCTCTGTCTTGTCGCGGTTCGGGATGGCTTCGTCCACACCACATTCCTCGCTCATCAGGGCGTACTTGCCCGGAGCGCCGCCGACAATGCCGGGCCGCAGCTTCTTGGAGTCCTGCACCAGGAAGACGGTGCCATCCGGCGTAAAGCCGATGACGCAGTTGGGACCGTCGATGCAGAGCGGCCGGAGCGAGCGGCGGATCAGCCTCAGCGCCGCCGCGTCCTTGCGCCCGTCGATCTCCTGCTCGGCCAGCGGCGTCATCACATCCTTGTAATAGGTCAACGGGTAGCCCAGCTGCCGCTGTGTGTAATGCAGGATGTGCGCAAAGACTTCCGAGTCGGAATTGTATCCCATATAACCGGGAAAACCGCGACCGGTGAGAAACTCCATGATCGGCACGAAGGCCGTGTTCTCGCCGTTGGTCATCGTGCAATATCCCTGCAGAAAAAACGGGTGGCAGGCATACAGGTAAATGTCGTAATTAGTGTTCTGACGGCCCTGGGCGAGGACGATCTTCGCTTCCAGCGAGCCATTGTCCAGCCGGAAGAATTGGCCCAGCTCCAGCGGGTCCCCCACTTCCTTTAAAGTTAAAGTATCCGGGTAGAACGAGAAAACGAAGATGGATTCATCTTCCTCACCCAGCTCTCGCAGCGCCAGCCTGGTTTCCAGCAGCAGATCTTCCCTCTCGGCCAGCGGGCGGTTCTTCATACCCTGGGGATACTCGTAAGCCTTGGCGAAATAATGGTCGCGGCGGCCCAGCTCGGGCAGCGGCGCCGCCGGGTCAATATCCGGCTGCCAGAAGTGCACCTCGCGGAAGCCTTGGCCGCTCATGAAACCGTCGAGCAGCTCCAGCCCGTCGCTGGAGCAGATGCCCGAGAGGATCGGGTACTGCTTGAGGCTCGCGAAGTCGCCGCCGAGATCGCGCAGCACCAGTCCCAGCCCGGAGCCGTCGTGCCCCTCCTTCATCGTGTTGAGGGCGAGCACGTTCTCCATGGGGGAGAAATATTCAGATGATGTTATGGCGCTAAGTCGGCACATAGGTAACCGTCCAATTATACATAAAGACAGCCAAATTCTTATAAACAGCCGCTATTTTCCGTTTGTTTACGTTGTCAGATCAAAATCGACCGTTTTTATACAAATGGAGTATAGCCCCGCCGCCGGTTTGAAGCGAATTACCTTAGCAGCCCCGCCGCCGGTTTGAAGCGAATTACCTTATCGCCGCAGCAGTCGCATGACCTTGAGCCCGAAGCCGAGTTTTTCCTGGTCCTCGCTGCGGTGGACATCCAGGCCGGTAAGGTCGTTGATGCGGCCCAGCCGGTAGCGGATGGTGTGGCGGTGAGTAAACAGCGCCTCGGCGGTGGCGGCAACGCTGCGGTTGTTCGCCAGGTACGATTCCAGGGTGCCGACCAGGTCGGTCTTGTGCTGTTTGTCGTAGACCTCGATGCGGGCGATAGTCTCCTCGTAAAAGTTGCGCACTTCTTCCGGGTCTTCTTCCAGGGCGCCGAGCAGCAGCTTGTATACACCCATGTCGTCGAAGGTGGCGATGGCGCCAGCTTCCCCCAGCCGCTGGCTCACCTGCAACGCCGACTGGGCCTCGCGGTAGGCGCGGCGGGTCTCCAGCGGGTCGGCGTGGAAGCGGCCGAGGCCGACGGAAACAGTCAGATCGGGCAACAGTTCGCGGCAGCTCTGGCGGATGCGCGTAGCGGTTGAACGGGCAATGGCCATCAGCTTCGTGTCGCCATCCTTGAGCGGCGGCAGGAAAGCGATGACATTATCACTCTTGGGTGTCAGCAGAGCGTTCTGGTGATGGGAGCGGATCTCCTGTTTAACGCCGCTGAAGAAGCGGTTCTTGATCTGCTGGACTTCCGGTTCGGTGAGCGCCCTTTCCCGCACATATTCCCCGAAGGAATCAATGTCGGCGATCAGGCAGAGGCAACCGCGGCTCAAGTCTCCGCCCAGGAAGCTCGCCCGCTGCAGCATGGTGGGACCGCCGTCGAACTCGTCCCCCAGCAGGTCGTCGACGAAGTC
>JAENWV010000192.1 GCA_016650015.1 Thermoleophilia bacterium
CAGAGACAAATACGCGGCTCCGCTTTCGGTGCACTGTTTGACTCTGCAAGAGATTAAGGGCCGCAAACAGTCAGCATTTATTAAAAGAGTTAGCCACGAGGGAATCCTGTTGAGCGGAAAAACTGTTGAGGAGCTGATGCGTGTCAGCAGCAACTGACTTTGTCCACTTTTCGACGGAATAAAATGTCCACTTGTTAGCGGTTAGGATTCGGTGGTCTCTTTCTCACTGGCTTTCTCCTTTCATTCTCTAATGAAATCATTAATAAGTTGAATATAGACTTGAATTTACAAATAATTCAATATATGATACTTTTCATTAGACAATGAAACTGGACATATAATGAAATTTCAGGAAAAAGAAATAGTTCAAAAGGCCGAAGAGCAACTCCGTAAAACTCTGGAGCGAGTACCGTTTATTGAGGTCGGCTCTACGCGCTTTGAGCAACCAAAGGAGCAGGCGATATTATTCCAACCCGACCTGCTGATGCAGATTTCGTCGCCTGACGGTCCGGTAACACTAGTGGTGGAAGTAAAATCGGCATTAACTCCAAAGGCGGCTCGCGAAGCCAGCCGGCAGCTCGCCTCACTGGCAGCAATGATTCCTGCCGGCTATGGAGTGCTTGTCGCACCATATATCTCAGAGCGCTCTGCAGAGGTCTGCAGGGAAGCAAAGGTTGGCTATATGGATCTAGCGGGGAATTACGGCCTTTACTTCGAACGGGTTTTTCTTGAGCTTCAGGGACGCCCGAACCCATTCAAGAAAGAGCAGGGTATAAAGTCGCTCTTCTCCCCCAAGTCGAGTCGCGCGGTCCGCGTCATGCTGGAAAATCCCGAGCGTATTTGGAAGACCCAGACTCTGGCACAAGAAGCGAGCCTGAGCACAGGTATGATTTCGAACATCAAATCGCGGCTTGAAGAACAGGAGCTGGTCCGAAAGGAACCCGGCGGCTTCAGATTAATCGAACCGGAAACACTGCTGATGGAATGGAGCAAAAAATACACGGTCAGGAAAAACAAATGGTCAGATTATTACCTCCCGGATGATGTCCCGGCAATCGAAAACAAAATTGCCAATAGCCTGAAAATACTCAAGCAACAATACGCATTTACGCTCTTCTCCGCAGCAGGCAAAGTTGCGCCTTATGCGCGATATCAGCGGGTTTTTGTATATGTGGATGGCGATCAATCACGGCTGGTCGAAGAGCTTGGTTTGAAGCGGGTTGACAGCGGACCGAACTTAACAATCCTCGGGCCATATGACGAGGGTGTTTTCTATGGTGAGATAGAAGTGCAGGGTCAGCTCATCGTCGGCCTGGTTCAGCTATACCTCGATCTGGTTTCCTATAAGGGAAGAGGCGAAGACGCTGCCAGTTTCTTACTGGAGAGTTTACTAAGGAAAACATGGCAAAAGAATATGTGAATAAATCCGGCTACAAGAGCCGCGAAATCGAAGCATGTAATTCGGTTCTCCTCGAGTTGATTCATATCTTGGGCGAGTTTCGTGGCTCCATGGTGCTTGTTGGAGGTGGCGCGCCGCCATTTTTGTTGCCTCACGTCGCGGACCAGTATGTTGGCACCATGGATATCGATCTTGCTCTCAATATTAATGACGAACCCGAGGGCACCTATGCGCGTTTTCGCGACACCTTGTTACGGCATGGCTACGAAGAAGGCGAGCAACCATACATATTCTTTCGCGATGTTCCGGCGGCGGATGGAAGCAATATACGTGTAGAGGTGGATTTCCTCGCTGCTGAATATGGCGGCACGGGCAGGGGCCACCGGACTCAACGCTTCGATGACGCCCGGCCTCGTAAGGCTAGAGGCTGCGATCTGGCGTTCACTGACTATATCGAAGTCGAAGTTAAGGGCACCTTGCCTGGTGGTGGCAAAGATTCGCAAACAATTAAAGTTACCGGTCTCGCGCCCTTTCTGGTGATGAAAGCGATCGCGCTGAACGGCAGACTGAAACCCAAGGATGCCTGGGATATCTATTTTGTGATCTCAAAATACGAGGGCGGGGTAGAGGCTATCGCTGAATCGTTCAGGCCGTTGTTGTCAAACAGCCTAGTCAAAGAGGCTCTGGCAAACCTCCGAAAGCTCT
The DNA here is from genome assembly GCA_016650015.1 of Thermoleophilia bacterium. Taxonomy (GTDB): domain Bacteria; phylum Actinomycetota; class Thermoleophilia; order BMS3ABIN01; family BMS3ABIN01; genus JACRMB01. The sequence goes on from JAENWV010000192.1 coordinate 2,105, forward strand.
TTGAGTCGGTAGAGCACATGGGCCCACGGCTGATATCAGATTTTGAGGAAATCGATGACCGGGAAGAGGTTGAGAGGGTGAGGCGAGATGCCTTTGAGAGGGTAATGGGTTTCTTGGATTGCTTGGGATGATAACTCTCGTGGGTGAACGATTGAACGCAAATATTTCTTAAAACAGGCACAAATTTGCGGGCTTCGAAAGGGAACAATGAACACGATAAACGAATTCATCGAGCATCCAATGAACGTTCTCATCACAGGTCCCGCCGGTAACCTCGGCTCCCTTCTTGCTCGCCATCTCATCGATACAAATCGCAACGCCCAAATTCCGCACCATCTCAACCTCCTAATCCACCGCCATGAACCTCCCGCCGACATCACCTCGGCCCCCAACGTCATGATACATAAAGCCGACCTCGCCAACCCAGCGACTCTCAAAGAGCCATGCCAGAACACTGACTGTATCATCCACTTTGCCGGCGTTCTGTTTGCGCCGCGCCCAGACAAATTTCTCCTCACAACTAACATCCTCTACGTCCAGAACCTCGTCAACGCCGCCCTCGCCGCAGGCGTAAAGAAGTTCATCCTCATCAGCTTCCCGCATGTCGAGGGCGAATCTACACCCGACCACCCAGCCAAAGGCACATTGACCGGCAACTCTACCTCGGTCCACGCCCAAACCCGCCTGGCTGCAGAAAAGTACCTTTTCAAAGCCTGCGAAGGCACCTCCATGACCCCGATCGCCCTCCGTCCCGGCATGATCTACGCCCGCGGCATCCTCATGCCGGACGCGGCCAGATGGCTATCGCGCCGCCGTCTGCTGGCCGTCTGGAAAAAGCCGACCTGGATACACCTCCTGTCGC
>JAENWV010000064.1 GCA_016650015.1 Thermoleophilia bacterium
ATCGGCGCTGAGGCGCTATTGATGTTTTCTCTCGCGCTGTGTTTCTGGCGGCCAGGAGTACTTGCAATTTACTCAACGTATTGAGTAAAATAACTCAACGTATTGAGTAATTTGTAATATGCCTGCTAAACATGATATTTAAACGAGCCACATACCCGCTTCTTTTAAAGCATGTCACCGAGCCGCGGCGCTTTATCCAGGTGCTAAGCGGTCCTAGGCAGACGGGCAAAACCACGCTGGCTCGGCAGATTATGGAAAGTTTCAAGGGCCCTTCTCATTATGCAACCGCTGACGAGCCGGCGCTTAAGAACCAGGTATGGCTGGAAGAGCAGTGGGAAATTGCCCGGGTTGCCGCTACCGCCGGTGGCAAAAGGCGGAAGACCCTTCTTGTCCTCGATGAAATCCAGAAAATCTCCGCCTGGTCAGAGACCGTGAAGCGGCTTTGGGACGAAGACGCGGCCAGCGGTCTTCCCCTTCAGGTAATGATTCTGGGATCAGCAGCGCTTCTGGTTCAGAAAGGCCTCAGTGAAAGTCTTGCTGGCCGTTATGAGGTTATACATGTCACCCACTGGTCTTTTGGTGAGATGCGCGAGGCATTTGGTTGGAACCTGGACCAGTACATTTTTTATGGCGGTTACCCTGGGGCGGCAGCACTGGTAAGAGATCATGAGCGGTGGGCAGCTTACATACGGGAAGCTCTGATCGAGCCGACCATATCGCGGGACATACTGCTTATGACCCGCGTCGATAAACCCGCCCTGTTGCGACAGCTTTTTGATCTGGGATGTGCTTACTCCGGCCAGATACTTTCCTACCAGAAAATGTTGGGGCAACTTCAGGACGCCCGTAACACCACAACACTAGCTCATTATCTCGATCTGCTGAATGGGGCCGGTCTCCTGACTGGTCTCCAGAAATATTCAGGCCAGCAGGTGCGAAAGCGCTCGTCGAGTCCCAAGCTCCTCGCATTGAACACGGCCCTCATGACCGCGCCGACTCAGATGAAATTGTCAGAGGCTCGGCAGGATGGCGAGTATTGGGGTCATCTGGTTGAAACCTCTGTTGGTGCTTCCCTGGCAAACGGTCTTACTGGTAAAGTGGCAGATCTTTCTTATTGGAATGTTCGGGATCGTGAAGTCGATTTCGTGATCAGCCGGGGGAAAAAACTCGTGGCGATCGAGGTCAAAAGCGGCAAGCGGAAAGACCGCCTGCCGGGAATGACGGCTTTTTCTCAAGCCTATGCGGGCGCACGCAAGTTACTTGTGGGTGCGGATGGAATTCCGATTGACGAGTTTCTGTTAACCCCGGCGGAGAGCTGGCTGTAATGAATTTGCCATGACTAATGACTACGGCGAAGACGCTCAAGCGATGTTGTTTCAATGAAAAACAATGCTTTTACATTGTTACCTGGAAATACAATCAATTATCATTGTTTTTGCGTCACGATAGTGAAGCCGGGTATTTATTAGCGTCTGATGTCTCAAACTAGTAGTTTTCATAATAGTTTGCGACATCGCAGGCAAGAATAGATTTTGAATCTTCCCCCTGCAGGGTTCGCCCTTGCAGCGTCCATAGGCGGCAAGTGCGTCGTTGGCCAGGAACCAGACGAGCTCCGCGTCTTTGAGGAGAAGCGATGGAAAACCAGGAGTTCAATATCACCGATGAGGATCTGCGGTCGGCTCTCAAGGAACTCAAGACCTACGTTGACGTCACGGATGAGGACTTGCGGGAGATCTACCGGTTGGCGCTCAAACATGCCTGCGAACGGCTAGCGGCCAGCGGCCTTCCCTGTGAGAGCTGCCCACGGCTCGATCCCCGGCCTGGCGACGCCGGGACTAAGGCCGGGTTGAAGCCGGCGGCCAAACTGAAACCCGTGGCCCAGTCGCCGCCTCGTGTGGGCCTCCTCGAGATTTTCTGGTCCTGGCTGGGAGCGGCGATCGGCATAGGCCTTTGTGCCTGGCTTTCCTCGCAATTTTTTGAGCCGCGCGACCTCTCGCTTTTTATCGGTTCATTCGGCGCGTCGGCGGTACTGGTCTATGCCGCCATCAAGAGCCCGCTCGCCCAGCCCCGGAACCTCATCGGTGGCCATGTCATCTCCGCCTTCGTCGGCGTGGCCGCGTGGCAGTTGCTGGGAGGCACCACCTGGCTGGCGGCCGCGGCAGCGGTGTCGCTGGCCATCGTCGCCATGCTGGCAACCGGGACCGTTCATCCTCCGGGAGGCGCCACCGCGCTCATCGCCGTCATCGGCGGCCAGCAGGTGCACAACCTCGGCTGGCTCTATCCCTTCGTCCCCGTAGGCGCGGGCGCGCTGGTGCTGCTGGCGGTGGCCGTGGTGGTGAATAACATCCCGGCTGGCAGGAATTACCCGGAGTACTGGCTCTAGGACGAAGAAGTTATCTCTTGCATACGGTGAATTGGCAGCTTGGCGCCCCCTCGGCTATCTGCATCCCGCCCGTGACTCTGACCTTCCCAAGATGTGACTCGCAGATACCGATGAAAAACTGGCGATGGATCTCGCAGACCAGCTTCGAGTGGGTCGAGGATAGCTCTTTGAAGATGCAATTGAAGGCGCGGACCTCAAGAGAGCCGGGCTCGGGTTCCGTCACCCTTGCCAGCAATCCCTGTTCCTCAACGATCCGCTTCAGGCTGGCGATCAGGCCGCTGTCAGCAGCGCCTCCAGGAGTCAGTCCTGAGTCAGCCAGCGCCTTCTCACCCAGCTGCCCGCCGAACTCCCTGGCCACCGCTGCCGGTTTCCGGCTACTCTCAAGGGCTTCCAGGGAAATATCGGCCAGTAACTGGTAGTCGCGTGGCGGATACTGGAATGTGAACAAATTGCTGCCGATGGCGTATTCCCTGGGAGGCCTGCCACCCCCCGCGGGCTTGCGAAAGTGGGAAGAAAGGAGGTCGGCACCGGATAGCTTTTCCAGGTGCATCCTGGCGACGTTAACATGCAGGTTGAACTTTTCAGCTACCTCAGCCGCGGTCAGGGGCTTTCCCCCGGATCCTGTTACAGCTCTGTAAATCTCCAGGCGGGTCGGATCCGCCAGTAACCTGGATACATTGTCGCCGCTCCTGTTCATTTATGTACATTCCCCAATCTGTGAGCTCTTGCCCAATCTACAGGCACCAGCTGCCATCTCAACAAGCTGTCCATCCGATGCAGCATGTTCGTTGCTGGAAACTATATTGCTGAAAATTATAACCCTATTCACGGGTATGTTTACACTATTGACATAGTGTTAATGATGTTATAGCTTTTCTTCCCAGCGGCGCATACTCGCGTGAGCACTCAGGGAATTGTGCCATACCTAACCCTCCCGGGGTCCTCCCCGCGGTAATAAACCTGAACAAAGGAGATAAGGCATGGAACGGGATTACTCTGCAGTTTCGGAAGGTGGCGATGTTCTTGACGAACCGTAACGCATTTTTCATATTTCTCGGTGGCACGGCCATATCTCTGGCCATTTTTCTCTGGCTGACCGTGGACACCCACAGGCAGGTAGATGCCCTGACCCATGCCGAGAAACTGAGCGATCAGGTGGTCGCGGGCAAGCACGTCTGGGAGAAAAAGAATTGCAATGAGTGCCATACCATACTCGGCTTCGGCGTCTACTACGCGCCCGATATGACGCGGGTCTACAAGCGCATCGGCCCGGCGGGTATCAAAGCCGCCGTCATGAGCCCTGAAGTCACATTCGCTTCATCGATCCGCAAGATGCCAAATCTGGGCGTGACCGAACAGGAGAATGCCGACCTCACCGCTTTCCTGGAATGGGTGGGTAACATCGATAACCATGATTGGCCTCCCCAGGACACGGAAGAGGCCATGTCGGCGTCCCAGCGGCGTCTCGCCGGCGCCGGACTGTCCCGGGGCGCTTCTGCTTTCCAGGAGAACTGCATCCGCTGCCATTCTCTCGGAGGATCCGGTGGTAGCAACGGCCCCGCTCTGGATTCTATCGGCGATAAATATAACGCCGGCACGATCAGCAGGCTGATCGCCGAGCCGGCCTCGGTTCAACCCGGGTCCAGGATGATGGCTTTTCCCGATATCAGTGAAAGTGACCGCCAGGCTATCGGCGAGTTCCTCGCCAAGCAGGGAGGTGGTCAGTGATGAGTACTCCATTCACGACAATGTCGCCTTCGACCGGTGGCCTCGGCATGGGTCCGCGTGATCCGAAGCTGGTGCCATACGCTTCACAACGGGTCGCCTACTGGTACTTCGTCTCAGCGCTGGCGCTTTTCACCCTGCAAGTTATCGTCGGCCTCTGGCTGGCCATCAGCTACGCCTTCACCATTCCCCAAAGTGTGGTGGATGTGTTGCCCTTCGGCATGACCAGGGCCATGCATACCAACCTGCTGGTCCTCTGGATGCTGCTGGGTTTCATGGGCGGCACCTATTATCTTGTTCCCGAGGAGGCCGAGCGGGAGATCTACAGCGTCAAGCTGGCATATTTCCAGCTGCTGGCTTTTCTGGCCACAGGCGTCGCCGCGCTGGTAGGTTTCACCTTCGGCTGGACTCAGGGCAGACCGTTGCTGGAGATCCCGACGCCGCTGGACTTCATCGTTGTCGTCGGAGCTCTGATATTCCTCTTCAACGTGGCCATGACCGTAATCAAGGGGAAAAAGACCGCGATTCTGGGGATGCTCCTCGGCGGCCTGACCTTCCTGGCTCTGCTCTACCTGTTCGGCATGCCCTTCTACCGGAACCTCTCCATCGACTGGTTCTACTGGTGGTGGGTGGTGCACCTGTGGGTTGAAGGCGCCTGGGAACTGGTGACCGCGGCCATTCTGGCTTTCGTACTGATCAAGATCACGGGAGTCGACCGCAAAGTGATCGAGAAATACCTGTATATAGAAACAGCCCTGTTTCTGTTTACCGGCCTCGCCGGCACCGGTCACCACTACTACTGGCTGGGTGCGCCCCGCGCCTGGCTATGGATCGGTGGTATCTTCAGCGCCATGGAAGTATTGCCCATCATCGCCATGGTGATCGATTCGTTCCTGACCCAGCGGCGCCACGGCATCGCCATCAATAACAAGGTCGTCTGGACCTTCGCCCTGGGAACCGCAGTCGGCCACCTGGTCGGCGCCGGCGTCTTCGGCTTCGCCCACACATTGCCGCAGATCAACTACTACACCCACGGCAGCCAGATTACAGCGAGCCACGGACACCTGGCCTTCTTCGGCGCCTATGCCCTGCTCAACCTCACCATGTTCTGGTATGCGATGCCCCGGCTCCGTGGCATCTCGCAATTCAGGTCGTCAGCAGCGCTATGGGGATTCTGGATCATGTGTCTTTCAATTCTGGGGATCGGCATCGCCATGGGCGTCGCCGGCGTCATCCAGACATATGTGGAACGGGTCATGGGAGAAGGGTTCATGACCGCCCAGGGATACATGCAGCTCTGGTTCAAGGTCGTGCTGTTCTTCGGTGTCATCATGCTCGGCGGACTTATCCTGACCTTCTGGAACATAATGACGGGAAAGCAATCGAAGGAGCAGCAGTAACTTCGGTCGTGTGACATACCCTTGAGTCACAATGTACGGAACCGGACCTCGCGGGAATCAGCGGGGTCCGGTTCTTTTCACTCTTGGCGCCGTCACAATTCAAGATCTTTTGTTACCTGTTGCCCTTCAGATTTTCATCACTCACTCCCAGTCGAGCAAGCGCTGCTGGCCGGTCAGCCCTCTTACAGCCGTCGCGTCCTGGACAACCTCAAGAGTACCCCTGTAGGCTCCGCTATCATCTCGAACGGCGAAGTATCTTATGTAGATGAATCTGTCTTTTTTCTCAATCCAGAAATCCGCCACATCCTTTTTACCTGATCTGAATTCATCAATGATCTTCTGCACCTTGTAGAGGCTGGCCGGCGGATGGCAGTTCTGGACCTTGCGGCCGATCACACCGGGACTGCGGGGAAATATCTTGTGCTTCACCTGCGAGTAATAACGTAATTCATCGTTCTCATCAACAAAGGAGATCTCTACTGGAAGATGCGTCAGGATCAAGTTCACCTGTTCGGGAGTCAGCTGTCCGGTGGCGAGATCCAGCAAGATCGGCCCCTCGGCTGATTTCTTCAAAGCCGGACTAACAGTTTCTTCCGCTGCCCCTCCCTGTTCAGGAACGATCCAGGCAAAGCCGATCTCGCTTTCACCCTGCCCGACTTTTTGCCAGTCGGTGTCGGAAAGCGTTTCCATGGCCATGGGGAAGAGGATGTTCTCTTCCTTGTAGATCATGTCATCGATTGACTTGATGGCATATTTAATTGTGTTTAAAGCTTCGTGTCCCTGCGAGGCTGCGAGTTCGCCCCGGGCGGTCTTGATGGCATCCCGGATGTCATCATGGAGCGCCCACATGACTTGAGAAGGCCCCGTGATCTCGTATCCCTCGAGGATGGGGAAGAGCTGGTTTTCCTTCCGCAGATAATGAAGATCGATGTCAGCCAGCCGCTCCATCAGCTGTTCGAGCTCACCCCGATATTGCCTGAAAAATACTTCTTCTCCCAGGTCGGCGGGCTTATCAAGGATCTGCCCGATCTCACGCGTGATTTTCTCCGCGGCCCGGTTCTCGAGCATGAACGTATTTACGGGATGGCCCGGAGGTGTTCTGGGCGCGGCCTGGCTTTCAAGAGATTCCTGAAATACTTCAACGTGCACATCGCATAACCGCTTGATCTCCGATTCAGGCATGCCCTCTGCGATCAGCCCCTGCTCCATGGCGGCGATTTCTGTCGCATCGACATCCTTGACGAGGTCGTGGAACCGCTGCTTCAGGATTTCCATGTCCTCGCCGTCATGGAGGTCCCTGATTATGCCTTTCAGGATCTCCTGTCTGGCTTTGCGGTCCTCTGGCACCGCGGCTTTGACGGTATCTTTGACGCGCCTGGTTGGCGCCTCTTCGCCATTATCACGGCCGGCCGGCGCCTTCTCACCATCATTTACTTGTACGGCCGCCACCTCTTCGCCGGTCTTTTCCCTGATTTCAGCAGCGATATCCAGAAGAAGCTGGTCGAGATTCAGTCCGCCGATGGACGCTACCTGGGCCAGGGTAGCCACTTTACCGATTGTCTTTCGTGATAAGGGGCTCTGCAGCAGCTTGAACTTGGGGGATTTGCCCAAAAAGAATTCCAGCAGAAAAGGATAACTGCTCAGCAGGTCGTCGATTTTGGTTTTCGGGCTTAGCTCCACGACAGATAATGTTCCCCGCTTTGAGGTTGTTCTAACTTATTGCCAAAGGAAAGATCGTGAATTCAACTTCTAAGTGCAACCTTGACTGTCGTCAGAAGAGGTGAAATGGTCCGCCTTTTCTGGACACTTTCCTAAGAGTACTTTTAATACTCATGGAGGTGTTCCAATGGAAAAAAGGACCAGAAGAAGATACACCCGGGAGTTCGAGGGGGAGGCGGTCAAGCTCGTCACCGAGCAGCACTACCGCATCAGGGAGGCAGCTGAGAGCTTGGGCATCGACGCCAAGATGCTCGGCAAATGGAAGCGGGAGTTCGAGGCTGAGGCGGCCGGAAAGCGCCTGGAGCCGAGCAAGCGTGAAGAACTCATGCGCTTAAGGCGCGAGATCAAGACCTTAAGGCAAAAGCACGAGATACTAAAAAAGGCGGCGGCCCCGGTATTCCAGGGAGAGGAAAGAGACCGAAATATAGACGAGCTCCTGGAACTGGGGACAGTTACCCCCACCTGGGCCGCCTAGGGTAAACAAAAAAACTGGGGAGGAAAAAGGGACCAATGCGCAAAAGCGGGTGTTCCCTTCTTCTTCAAGCAGTGGGGAGGGGTACGAAAGAAAAAGGCCGGGCGGATGCTTGAGGGTAGAACCTGGGATGAGATGCCGTTAGCTGATTATGTTCGAAACTAGTAGTTTAGCTACTAGTTTGCGACATTATGAGCAAACTAAAGTTCAACTTCAGCTCATTGAGTAAACTTTCTCAATACATTGAGAAATTTGTAAAAGCCCCGCAAAAGTTTTGATTTAAAGGCGCCACGCCAGAAAAATTGTTGTCTGACGCTGGTATCTCCTCGCTCTTAGCAACTGAATTTCCATTGCATTTATGTAATACAAAATAATACAATGTAATCCGCTGGGCATGCGAATCAGCAGTTGAGCTGATGTGGAAATTGGAGCGATCGTTGAGAGTCAGGGTTCGCAAGC
>JAENWV010000107.1 GCA_016650015.1 Thermoleophilia bacterium
GTAGAGTGAACAACATTTATGCGAGTGCTGGAGTTTATTAACGCCAGATACTTAAGACCATAGGCCCTTCCACCAACCTTGAGCAAATAGGCATGGGTTTCGGCCACAATGAGGTTGGTCGTCACGAACTGGTTGTATTCTTTAAACGCTTTTCCTTTGTAAAAGCGGCTCGCGGCCTTGTTTCGGCCATCTCGGGGATCGTTTATGGCGATCCAGCCGCTGGCATCGACGAAAAGTGACAGCCGTTCGGCTGTCGTCACTTCATCCACCTTTCCCGTTCCCATTTTGCCAGGTAATAGTCGTGATTCTCCGCGCCATCCCGTGGCGAGTCGCAATCTTCGGGAAGTAAACCAATCATTTCCATCAGCGGATCCTCTTCCGGCGGGATGGCCTCGATAAGGTATTCATCAAGACTGCGCCGGATGACCTCCGCCTTGGAGATGTTCAGCTTGTCAGCGACGAAGCTGAGCTCGGCGTCCTGCTTGTAATCCAGGTAAACCTGCATCGGCTTTTTCTTGTTCTGCTTTTCCACCACGGGAATCACCTCTTTAGAAAGGTACTTCGATACATGATATAAAAGTTCATGTACGTCCGCAAATGTATTTTTGGCGCAGAATATACTTTCCAAAAAGCCCGGGACTAGAAACGTCCCGGACTAAAAGCACGATCTAAACCGGGGATGAGGGCGACAATCGGGCTCGGGTCTAAACCGGGAATAAAAAAGACGCGCCAGGTGCGTCAGGATGAGTTTTAAAAAGATTCCGGGTGGCTTCTAGTGTTACCGCACGTGGCTGTCGGCCTCAATCACCGTGAACGGCTCGAGGTGCACCTCTTTATCCAGCACGCTGCCGGCGCCGATGACGCAGCGGTCGCCGACCACCACACGGTCGTGTATGTGCACTTCGTCGCGTACATAGGCTCCCCGGCCGATGATACCGCCCTCGACGGTGGCCCCGGCGCCCGTTCGTGCCGCGCGCCACTTGATAACCCCTTTTAGGGCCGCGCCCTTTTCGATGACGCTGTGGTCGCCGATGACCAGCGGTCCGGTCAGGCTGACGTTCTCCCCAACCCGGCAGTAATCGCCCAGCAGGATCGGCGCTTTCAGCTTCGCCGACTTGGATATCCGCGTGCCCTTGCCCACATAGATCCCGGGAGAACGCTCCTTGCCGGGGATTTTCACCTTGACCTTGCCGGTCAGGGCGTCAAAATTGCCGATGCGGTACTGCTCGAGACTGCCGACATCGTTCCAGTAGCCTTCGATCTCGAAGCCATGGAACGGGATTTCCCTGGTTACGAACTCCGGGAACAGCTGCGTGCCGAAATCGTAGAAAGCGTCTTTGGGGATGTGTTCGAAGATGGTGGGCTCAAAGATGTAAATGCCGCAGTTGCAGAGGTTGCTGAGCTCCTCGCCCGGCGCCGGCTTCTCCTGGAAGCCCAGAATGCGGCCATTCTTTTCGCGGATGACCACCCCGAAATTGCTGGGGTCTTCCACCCGCTTGAGCGCCAGAGTGGCAATTCCACCCGATTGCCGGTGCTGCTCCAGCAATCTGGTCAGGTTGATGTCGGTCAGGGCGTCTCCGCTGATGACCAGGAAGGTGCCGTCTGACAGGAACCGCTGCATGGTCTTGACGCCACCGGCGGTCCCCATCAGCTCCGGTTCCAGGGAGTAGCGCAATTCAATGCCGATGCGCTGGCCCCGGCCGAAATAGTTGGTGATGGCATGGGGGTGATAATGCAGGTTGGCAACGGCCTCTTCGTAACCGTGTTCCCGGACCAGACGCAGGATGTGGTACATCACAGGCCGGTTGACGATCGGGGCCATGGGCTTGGAGATCGAGCCGGTAAGCGGCCACAGGCGCGTGCCCAGACCGGCTGCCAGTACCATCGCTTTCAAGCTATTTGCCTTTCTTCGCTGCGGCCAGGCTTTCTGTGTAAGGCTCGCTGTGGACACCTATCTCGGTGATGATGGCGGTGACGTTTTGATGCGGAGTAACGTCGAACGCCGGGTTGCGCACACCGATGCCCGTGGGCGCGATCTGCCTTGAACCGCAATGGGTAACTTCGGCGGGATCACGTTCCTCGATGGGTATCTGTGATCCGTCGGTCAGGCTCAAATCCACCGTCGACGTAGGCGCCGCCACATAAAAGGGAACACCGTGCTCCTTGGCCAGCACCGAGACCATGTAGGTGCCGATCTTGTTGGCCACGTCGCCGTTTCCCGCTATCCGGTCCGAGCCGACGACAACCGCATCGATCTCGCCCTTCTTGAAGAAGTAGCCGGACATGTTATCGGTGATCAGTGTACAGGGGATGCCCTCCTGCTGAAGCTCCCAGGCGGTCAGCCTGGCTCCCTGCAGGAACGGCCGGGTCTCGTCGGCGAACACATGAATGGATGGATCGCGTTTGAACACCGAACGGATGACACCCAGAGCCGTGCCGTAACCGGCGGTCGCCAGGGCTCCGGCATTGCAGTGGGTGAGGATGCGTGCGCCCCTGGGGAAGAGCGGCGCCGCGTGCTCACCCATGGCGACGCACATGGCCACGTCCTCGTCGAGAATCTCCTGGGAGCGGGCCTTGAGCCGGGCGCGGATCTCGTCCACATCGCCGGGCTCGTTATAGATCTTCGCCTGCTGCTCCAGAGCCCAGCCCAGGTTGTAGGCGGTTGGACGGGTGGCGAAAAGGCCTTTGGCGGCCTCGTCGAGGTCGCGCTTCAGATCCTCCTGGCTGGTGGCTGATGACTGCCTGGCGGCGAGCGCCATACCCATGGCCGTGGCCACACCGATGGCCGGCGCGCCGCGAATTACCATCGTCTTGATGGAGTCGCCGACTTCCTGCCAGGTCGTGTGATGTATGTACTCTTCTTCAAGGGGCAGGACACGCTGATCGATCATGACGACCTCGTCGCGCTGCCACTCGATGGTTTTCACTGAGTAGTTGCTTGTGTTCATTTCCCTAAATGCTCTCTTACGTTCCTTCGTTCCAAGAGGCGAGGTACTCCACCTGTTCCGGAGTCAGTGTATCGATTTTTATTCCCATGGTCTCCAGTTTCAGCGCGGCGATATGTTCGTCGATATCGCGCGGCACCGGGTAGACCTTGTTCTCCAGGTCTTCGTGATTTTTAACGATGAATTCCGCCGCCAGAGCCTGGTTGGCGAAGCTCATGTCCATGACCTGGGCGGGATGACCTTCAGCCGCCGACAGGTTGACCAGCCGGCCTTCTGCCAGCAGGAAGATGATACGGCCATCGGCCAGTACGAATTCTTCCATGAAATCGCGCACAGTGCGCCGCGACTTGGACATGTCTTCCAGCGCCGGAATATCGATCTCCACATTGAAATGGCCGGTGTTACAGACGATGGCTCCGTCTTTCATGACCTCCATGTGCTCGCCGCGAATGACATGCTTGTCGCCGGTCGCCGTGATGAAAAGGTCTCCGTACTTGGCGGCGTCGGCGATGGGAGCGACGCGGTAGCCGTCCATAACCGCCTCAAGCGCCCGCAGCGGGTTGACCTCAATAACAGTGACCCGGGCGCCATGGCCCGAGGCACGCATGGCGACGCCACGACCGCACCAACCGTAGCCGGCGATGACCACGTCCAGGCCGGCCAGCAGCATGTTGGTGGCGCGGATGATGCCATCGATCGTTGACTGGCCGGTACCGTAACGGTTATCGAAAAGATGTTTGGTGTCCGCTTCGTTGACAGCCACCACCGGGAACTTGAGCACGCCGTCGGCCTCCATGCTCTGCAGGCGGATGACACCGGTGGTCGTTTCCTCGGTGCCACCGAGGATCTCGCTGATCAGGTCCTGCCGTTCAGCATGGACGACCCCGATGACGTCGGCGCCATCATCCATGGTCACGTGCGGATGGTGGTCGACGGCCGCGGTGATATGCCGGTAATAGGTATCGTTATCCTCGCCCTTGATGGCGTAGGTGCTGATGCCGTATTCCTTGACCAGTGCCGCCGCTACATCATCCTGCGTGCTCAAGGGATTGGAGGCGCAGAGAACCACGTCGGCGCCGCCCGCTTTGAGCGTACGCACCAGGTTGGCGGTTTCGGTGGTAACGTGCAGGCAGGCCGACACGCGAATACCCGCCAGGGGCTGTTCTTTCTCGAAGCGCTCGCGGATCGAGTCCAGTACATTCATGCGCTTCGCGATCAGTTCGATCTTCAGCTTGCCCTTATCGGCCAGGCCGAGATCCTTGACATCGTGGGCTACAACTTCAGGCACAGTCTTCTCCTTCCAGTCTTTGTGGCTCTGCGGACGATGCGCGCAAACGAGCCATCCTTCATTATCTTGTAAGTTTCGCCTTCGGAAAAAAGCGATGCATGCGCCTTCCGGCGCTGCCATTGCGGTTCGGTAAGTATACTAAAAGCGAGCGTTGCAGTGTAGACATGGCGTCGGCGCCAACCTTTTGCGCTCCGACGCCAGAGCCAGGCCCAGCCGCTCAGGCCAGCCGTTTTTTCAGATTTTCGATGCGCTCTACCGGTGACGGGTCGATGCCGTTGAGCACCGCCAGATAGAGAGAGACATAATCTCCAAGGTTAATGCTGGATAACAGCCGCGCCAGGCGGCACTCACCGGAACTGGCATAGCGCCTGATCTCGCCCACGTAGCTCTCCAGGAGTTCGGCGGTGACATCCATACGCTTGACGTTCTGCGGGTGCAGCTTCCCGTCGGTCAGGTAGATGACCCGGAAGCGCTCCAGGTCGGACTGCGGATACTCCCAGCCGACGATCTCATTGTGGTTGAGCTCCGGGAACTGGTGATTGAAAGCCAGCGATTTGGCATTCTCGTTGATCTGGCACTTCCAGCGCAGGGCGGCCACAGCGGTTACCTCGGAGCCGTAGATGACCGGAATGCGGTCGAACAGATCAACCGCCAGCTGTTTGGCCGGGTTGGAAGCTGACTGGTTTTCCAGGCCGTACAGCTCACCCAGGCGGCCGAGCACGCTGGCCGCCTCACGGACATCTTCCTCGACAGCCTCGATCAGGCCCAGGCTCTCCAGGCAGGCGGCGATCGGCACGGATAGCCAACCCATCGCGGCCCGCGGCTGCAGGCTGCTGGGTACCTCGATGAAAGGCAATCCGTTGGCCACGGCGATCTCGCTGACCTTGCCGCCCGTGCTGAGGCAGATAATGCGGCAACCGCGTTCGAGCGCCTCGTTCAGGCAGGAGATGGTCTCTTCGGTATTGCCCGAATAGCTGACCACGAAGACGAGGCTGCGGCTGCTGATCCAGTGCGGCAGATTGTAGCCGCGGACCGTGACCATCGGGCTGGGCAGCTCGGCGTCGTAAACGGAGGCGATGACGTCGGCGCCAATCGCCGATCCACCCATTCCGGCGACGGCGATTCCTCCCACTTCGCCGCCGTGGTCCAGCACGACCCTGCCGCCCGCCTCGTAAGCGTCGAACAGTTGCCCGGGCAGTCCGGCCACCATGCCGAACTGGTCCTGGGAATCGAGGGCACGGATAGCCGCGACCTCGTCGAGTTTGCTGAGCATTGACTGCTTGTCCGTAATCGGCATCTCTCGCTCCACTACTTCAGGTTGGCGGCAACCGAGGGAAACTGCCGCAGTTTGGCAAGGATCATTTCCTGGATCTCGTCGCGGCGCTCGGGCGTCTTCGCCTCGCAGCGAACCACGACCACCGGCGAAGTGTTGGACGCGCGCACCAGCCCCCAGCCATCGGGGAAAACGACGCGGGCGCCGTCGATATCGATGACCTTGTTATCCTTTGAAAATTCTTTCTTA
>JAENWV010000115.1 GCA_016650015.1 Thermoleophilia bacterium
AAGGACAGGACGAATTCTGCTTCGCTACCTCAGCGAAATCGGCCCCTGCCTGGATTTCATTTTTCAGCTCCTCGCACTTCTCTTCACTGTCGACCAATATATGCCTGGCGCTTGCTCTGGCCATTCCAGTCCTCCATTTCAACTCGATCTTAGTAAATCTCCAGGTGATCGCCGCCTGGACTCATATCATCCGTCCGGACCAGCGCAAACGAACCTAGTTTCTGCGTCAATGTTATTTGAAAAGCGGGAAAGCTGCAAAGAAACCGCGGCAAACGAACGGGGTCAGGGACGGTTGATGGAGGTGGAGGAATCAGGGCTAGTATTTATATTGCGATTTTCCGTGATATTATAGTTTCTATAAACGATGGATTTTACATTTTCGGACAGTCAATTTATCATTGCATCAGCTATCCGATAAATACCATTTACAAGGAAGCGGACGGCTCAAAAAGATCATGACTATCAACGATAAAAACTTCGGCGATCAACTTGGTTGGCAGAAGGACATGCCCGGGGGCGAAACCTCGAGCTTTTTTGGAGCCGGCATCCAGGAGATACTGGACGCCCTTCCTTTCTACGTCATGCTGATCGACAAGCATCACCATATCCTGCTGGCGAACAAGGCGACCCGGGAAGCCTTGCAACTGGAACCGCACGAGATCATCGGAGGATATTGCCCGCGGGTCGTTCATGGCATTGAGGAAGGGACTTACGCGGGTTGTCCCCTGGAGGAGGCTGTTGAGAAAAATTGCAACGTGCAACGGGAGCATTTTGACGATAAGCAGCAGCGGTGGCTCAGGATAGCTATTTATCCAACCGGGACGTGGTCAGCAGGCGGCGAGGAAATCTACTTTCACATGGTCGAGGACATCACCGAGAAGAAAGAACTAATGGCAGCCCTCGAGGAGACCAAGGAAATCTACCGCAAATTATTTGAGAGTTCCAGCAGGCATGAAAAGAAGTAAGCATCTCCCCGAATCCCCGTAACCCCTTTGTAAATCAAATATAGCGCTATAAGGAAGTAATATGCCTGCGCCACCTGGGTACCATGTCTGGAAATGAAAGACTTGACCGGCCCCATCACCTTTTCTGATTTCCCAGGCACGAGCAATGTGACCAGCACGGGAAACGAGACCATGAACATGGTTACGACGCCGGTTTTTCTCAACCTTTTTCTCTTTTTTTCTGAAAATAACCGACCGGCCGATGACCACAATGATCAGGAGGCCAAGCAGGATATCGATTGCTCCGGCAAATGAGCCTGGACGACTTTTTGACGTGACCGCTGAATTGTAAGCAACCATGATGAACGAGCCCAGGGAGATCAGAAACAGGACCGCACCCGAGAGGAACACCACGGAATTCTTCACGGGACGGTCCTTGCCACTCAGGATCATGGTTACCAACAGAAGCCCGCTGGGGCTGAATGTGGCGGCTATCGCCAGCGGCAGTATTTCGAGTAAGGTCTTTTCCATCCTGCTCCAGCCAACCCTTGAACTTGAATGTGCCTGGCAGCGAACCGAAATTTTCTTTTCTATCCGCGATGTTCCAGATAACAATGGAGGCCGCGGGTCAGGCAGTTCCCCTTGAAATGACCATGCAGTTGATAAAAGAAGGTGGGAAGTGGAAAGTAGAGTCTAGCTCTAGCACCTGATTGAGCCGCTCTGAAATGTCCGTCAATCCCGTGAAGCTGCTCTACGTCTAATAGATATGCATTCCGGGAGACCTCATTCCGACATGTTCCTGCATTTCGTCGGCAATACCAAACCGGCAGCGGGGTTGTGGAGTCCCGGTTTCGGCCATGGTCATGACTATCTGCCATAACTGGATACTCCTTGCCCGAAAGGACCCGGCGCAGGATAACAGGTAGTATTCCCACATGCGTTTGAAGCGCGTGTCGTATCTTTCCTCCAGTTGGAGCCAGGCTTCCTGGAAATTATCGTTCCACGCCATCAGTGTTTTGTCGTAGTGAGATCCCAGGTTGTGCCAGTCTTCAACCACGAAAAGACCCTCGGCGGCCTTGGCGATCTGAGTGATGCTCGGCAAGTAACTGTTGGGGAATATGTGCTTGGTTATCCACGAATCGCACGACTCCTTTGATGACTTGTTGCTACCAATTGTATGCAACAGGAAGATTCCATCTTCTTTCAGGCAGCGATGGACCACTTCCATGAAGGCGCGATAGTTCTTCTTTCCGACATGCTCAAACATGCCGACGGAAACGATCTTGTCGAAGCGGCCGTCAATGGCACGATAGTCACAGTCCAGAAAGTTAACCGGTAACCCGGCGCAGAGCTCGCGCCCATAGCGAAGCTGTTCCTGAGAGATATTCACGGCAGTCACGGCACAGCCGTATCGCTCGGCTGCGTACCGGGCGAATCCGCCCCAGCCGCAGCCGATATCCAGCACCTGATCCGACTCGGTGAGGTTCAGTTTCTCGGTGATCAACGCCAGTTTGTTCTCCTGGGCTTGATCCAGGTCCTCCGTTCCTTCGAAATATGCACAACTGTACTGGCTGTAGGGATCCAGAAAGGAGTGGAACAGGTCGTTGCCGAGGTCATAGTGATGTTCAGCTACTAACCGGGCGCGCTTCGTGGACTGGAGATTGAAAAGAACGCTGGGTAAAACCCGGATCGCGTCTTGCAGGTTAACACCGAGCTCTGATTCGATATTGCCACGCAGGACCCGGAAGATCATTTCGTCCAATTGCTCGCAGTCCCACCATCCATCCATGTATGATTCGCCCAGACCCAGGCTTTTGTCCCGGTACACACGCTCATACCATCTGTCGTCATTAACCTGTATGTCCCAGGGATTCGGTCCGTTCAGGGTTATACCGGCAGATTCCGCCAACTTTCGTATTATTTGATCCATGATGAATCGCCTCCTGCTTCGGGGAAATCAAATAAATCGAGGTTGTCAATTCCTTTGCACAAGTCGACCGCTACCATGGTTCACGGATGGAGCCGAGTCTCATCTAAAAATTCATCTTAAAATATTTATACCTTTCTTTTTTAATTGCCAAACCTCACATGTTACGGCCTCTTTAGCGTTGGATCGTGCAGGCCAACCCTGCGCAGGCAAATGATCCCCTCCCTCACAGCAAATGTCATACGATAGCCTTGGTCTACCCGCGCTTCCCAAATTCCAGGAGTACCTTTGATCTTCTTTACTCTGAGGGAGGTATGACGAGGATTTGCGGCGAGCACGCCGATCTGGCGATCGACTTTTTCCTGTATTTCACCGGGTAGCTTTCCGTAGCTGCGCCGGAAGGATTCGGTCAGGGCGACCCGCAAGGATTGCCTACTTCTTCTTTTTCTTCAATGACGAGATGAGATCGTCGACGTCATCAAAGACTTCGTAGCGGCCGCTTCCAAGGTCGCGGTCAGCGGCCAGCTCACCCTTTTGCCAGTCTTCGGCCCAAAAGTAGCTCTGATCGGCGTCGATCAGCTTGCGGGGTTTGAGCAGAATCCCTTCTGGCGTTTCCTCGATTTCGACAAAATCTCCCTCTTCCAGACCAAGCTTGCGCCTTATTTTGGCCGGTAATGTTATCTGGCCTTTGTTTCTGATGGGAAGGGTCGCCATCTGAAGCTCCTCGTTCCAAATTATGGAAATTCTTACTTACGGTATTATGGATATTCTAACTCAATGCGCTGGGTGTGGCAAGGTATTACTTGAAAACAGCCCCACCGCTCAACGTCCAGAGAATTTCTATACCTTCATACAGCGTCTAGAGAAGTTCCATGCCTTCATCCAGCGTCGGATACTGAAGCTCCGGTAGCAGCTCCGCCTTCATGCGCGAGGTGTCGGCCGTGTATGACGCCATGCCGATGCGGATGAAGTCCCGGGTGAGCGGGGCGCGGGTGCGGAAGACGGCGGCGAAGGCCTCGGTGAGGGTGGCGGCGGCGTAGAAGGCCGGGGCGGGCGCCCGCCAGGGGCGATGTCCCCGGCGCCAGGGCCATGCTCCTCCCCACCGTTTGGTGACGGCACGGTCGAGGAACTCCTGAAGCGTGAGTGGCCCGTCGTCGCCGAGGTTGTAGATGCCCGAGGCGTCCGGCTTTTCGATGACAGCCTGGGTGGCGGCCAGGAAATCCGGCAGCGACAGGAGGTGTATCCAGGTCGGCTTTTCCCAGACGGCCAGCAGACGGCGGCGCGATAGCCATCTGGCCGCGTCCGGCATGAGGATGCCGCGGGCGTAGATCATGCCGGGACGGAGGGCGATCGGGGTCATGGGGGTGGTGCCAGCGGTAGGATGAGGCAGTGCTTTACCCGCTCTCGTGTCTGCCGCTTGTTCATTGGTCCATCCGCAGGCGTCAAAGAGATACTTCTCGGCAGCCAGTCGGGTCTGTGCATGAACCGAAGCCGGGTGGCCGTCGAGCGTGCCTTTAGCCGGGCGGTCGGGTGTTGACTCGCCCTCCACGTGCGGAAAGCTGACGATGATGAATTTCTTGACGCCGGCGGCCAGGGCGACGTCTATAAGGTTCCGGGTATAAAGTGTGTTGGTCTCGGGAAGGAACTTCTCCGGACGCGGCGCGAACAGGACACCGGCGAAGTGGATGATACAGTCGGTGTTCTGGCAGGGTTCAATGAGTGTCGCGAGATCGGCGAGATCAGCGCGATGGATAGTGACATTGGGGTCCGTCGCGATATCAGCGGGAGGTTCGTGGTGGTGGATGAGAAGGTTGAGGTGGTGCTGGGATTCGACGGTGCGATTAGTCTCGATGAAGTGCCGAGCCAGATGAGAGCCGAGGTTGCCGGCAGCGCCGGTGATGAGGATGTTCATTCTTACGCAGCCGATACATAGCTCATCACGATGACTCCTTTTGTGGCAGCAGCTTTCCCGTCCAAGTTATGAACCGGGAGGCATGCGCGGCCATTTCCCGTGCCTCTTTCTCCGTAAGCCGCCGTTGTTCATATTCGACTACGTTCTTTTTGGCGATGACACGGCTCACATGGCGTATGGCTGCAGCTGCTTCCTTACCCAAAATATCCTGCAGCAGGCCAGCGACTTCCCGGTGATCGGGCTCCACGCTCCGAACTCCACCATAATATGCCAACAGCGCATCGCTCGCCGATATAACGGAATGCACTGCCTGCAGGCCTGCCGAATCCCACTGCCTGGCTTGAAGCGCCTGCTCCATCGTGTCCAGAAATTGCTACGCTTTAGCCAGATAAGCGGCCGCGTCGCTTGCCTTTACGCTCCTCGTCTTTCCCCTTGCCACTCCGCATCAGCTCCTCAACAGTTTTTCCGCTCAACAGGATTCCCTCGTGGCTAACTCTTTTAATAAATGCTGACTGTTTGCGGCCCTTAATCTCTTGCAGAGTCAAACAGTGCACCGAAAGCGGAGCCGCGTATTTGTCTCTG
>JAENWV010000047.1 GCA_016650015.1 Thermoleophilia bacterium
CGGTTTCAGGAAAGTGCGCGGCAGATGATGGACCTCCAGCAGTTCTTCCTCGCTCTCCCGGGAGGCTCCGACTTTCAGCAGGGTGTTGCCGAATGAACCGGTGGCAGAGGTCAGGATAACGAGGATGATCCTGGTTAGCAGGGAGATGTCGAAATCGGGCAACATGTCAAAGATCTCCGCCGGGGATCCGTGCCGCCGGTATTTCTTTTCCTGCCGGCGGCGCGCCGGGCGCCGTTTCCCCGGACTGGAAATGGACGACGATTATTCCCGCCAGTATCAGCAGGGTGCCCGCCAGTCGCAGGCTGCTGATCTCCTCGTGCAGGAATAACCAGGAGGCAAGGGGAATGTTCACGAAACCGAGCCCGACAAATATGGGGTAGGCATGGCTGATCTGGTGTCTCCCGAGTATGTAGACCCAGAGGGCCATGGCGGTTATGCCGAGCAGGCCACCGAGCCAGATCCATGGCGTCAGGAAAATAGCCAGCGGTTCATCCAGGGATGTACCGGCTGCGTCGGCACCAAGTTTGAGCAAAAAATCTGCCAGGTTGGCGAGTGCTGTGATGATAATAATAATTATGATCATAAACTGGCGAAAAAACGGTAAAAAAACAGGGTGGGCAAGGGCTTCCGCGGCCCGATTACTTGCTATACTAGCAAAAGAAAGCCATCCCGAGATACGAAAACACAGGGTAACTTGAAAGTCCTTTTAATCAATCCTCCTTACACTTCGCAGATAATCCGGCGCTATGTTTGTTCCTACAACGCGCCGAATTTCCTGTTCCCGCCACTTGAGCTCATGTACCTGTCCGCCCAGGCCAGGCTGGTTGCGGGGTGCGAGGTGAAGCTTATCGACTGCATCGCCGGGCGTCTGTCGCCGGAAGCGACGCTGGACGCGGTCCGTGCTTTTAACCCGGACGTCGTCCTCTCGATCATGGCGATCGAGTATTTCGACAACGACGTCGGGTTCCTGAAGCTCCTGAAGCGGGATCTGCCGGCGGCGCTGGTAGGTTGCTTCGGGCATCTGCCAGGCAATTATCAGCGTGAGACGCTGGAGGCCACCGGGACTGATTTCGTCCTGGCCGGGGAACCTGACCTGTCATTCCGGCGTCTGCTGGAGGACATTGCGCCGGTGAAAAATGTTCGCGAGATGGACGAGGCCGCGCTGTCTCCTGATGACAAGGTCAAAACAGCCTTGCCGCTGGGTGGTGAAGGCGTGGCTTATTTTGACGGGAGTGGCGTCTTTGTCCCGGCGGAGTTCCAGCGGATCGAATCCCTGGACAGCCTGCCTTACGCCGACCAGTCGGCCATCGATCACTCCAGGTATGGCGAACCTTTCTTTGGACATCCCTACACGACCTTTCTCACCTCGCGGGGCTGCCCCTTCTCCTGCAATTATTGTGTCCGCAGCTACGGACGGAAATACGTTCCGGCCTCGGCGGCCCACGTGGTAGGAGAAGTGACCGCCGCGGTTAATAATCATGGCATCAAGTACTTTCGCTTCATGGACGATACCTTCACCGCTTCAAAGCGGCGGTTGCTGGAAATCTGCGCCGGGCTGGAAAAGCTGGAGGGCATCTCCTGGAGCTGTCTGGCCAGGCCCAACACTATCGATGGTGAAATAGCCGCGGCTTTGAAGCGTGCAGGTTGCAGCAGGGTTTACGTGGGCATCGAGAGCGGCTCACAGAAAGTGCTGGACTACCTCAAAAGAGGGTACAAGCTGGAGAATGTCATTGAAAATATACGCGAAGTCCGCCGGAGCGGTCTGGAAATGGTCGGCTGGTTCATCGTCGGTTCCCCCGTCGAAGAGCGGGAAGACTTCGAACAGAGCATCAGGCTGGCGCGTGACCTCAAGCTCGAGTTCGTAGCTGTTTCGACCCTGGTCCCGTATCCGAACACCGAGCTCTACGAGCTGGAAAAGGACAACATCGAGTTCAGCCTGCTGCCCTATAAATGCGAGTTCAAGGAGCAGGCGACGACGGAGCGGGAGGCGGAGTTCTATCGGCGTTACTATTTTAGGCCGTCTTTCATCGCCGGAAAGCTTGGTCATCTGGCCCGGCATCCGGCGGAGACGCTAAAGGCATCAGCTGAATTCGTCCGCTATGCAGTCGCGTCAAAACGCGATCCGAACCGCCGGGACCTTTTATGAACGGTGGAAAAGAATCAGTGATCAGCGATGAAAAAATAGATGCCGCCGTGGCGCCGGGCGGAGATTTGCCGATGCTCACCGTAGCCATCCCCTGCTACAACGAAGAGAACATCCTCGACGCCAATTACCGAAGGCTGAAGGAGACCTGTGAGGCCCAGGGGATGACATATGAGATCATCTTTGGCAACGATGGCAGCGAGGATCGCACCCTGGAGATGATCGAGGGCTTTGCGGCAGCCGATCCCCAGGTTCGCGTGACCAGCCATTCTCCCAATCGGGGAGCCGGGTTTACTTATCGCGAGATGTGGCGGGCGGCGCGGGGTGAAATAATCATCCATATGGACGCCGATCTGGCAATGCCGGCGGAAGTGGCTGTGCCGACGCTGCTGGCGGCGCTCAAGGACGGAGCCGATCTGGCCGTGGGCTCGCGTTACGTTGGCATCAAGGCGGAGTACCCGCTCAAACGGGTTATCTTCAGCCGTGGTTATACGATGCTCACGCGCTTGCTGTTTAACCTTGATGTGGTGGATACTCAGACAGGGTTTATCGGATTTTACAAGCGGATCCTGCCGGCGCTCGATCCGCGGTCCGACGGTTTTGAGATCCTGGTGGAATTCATTGCCCAGGCCAACGAAGCGGGATTCAGGGTCGCCGAAGTGGGGATCCCCTGGATTCATGACACGACCAGCGGTGAAACCGAGGTCTGGAGCGAGAGCATCAAAATGCTGGCCGGAACCATGAGGGTCAAGCGAAGGTTCAGCCGGTTTAAAAGGGAGCGGCGGAAAAATGAGCGTTAGCATCGACAAGGTGCCCATCGGAGCGATGAAGATTCTTTCCTGTTACCGGGAGATCCAGCAGATTCTGGATGGAAAAATGCCGGTTCCCAGGACCATGGAGTTCTTTCTCTCCAATGTCTGCAACCATGCCTGCGCCGGTTGTCATTCCCGATATATGCACAAGGACGATCTGCAGTTCATCGATTTTGACACGATGAAGGAAGTCGTCACCGATTTTGCCGAGCTGGGCGTGGAGGGTGTGGAGATCTCCGGTGGCGGTGAGCCGCTGATGTATCCCCAGATCGTTCCGGCGATCGCTTTCATGCGCAGCAAGGGGCTGAAAGTGGGGGTCTTCTCCAACGGCACGCTGCTCAACGAGGAAATTTCCGAATTTCTGGTCCAGAACCTGCTTTTTTTGCGCATCGCCTTTGATGCCGGCAGCGCCGAGACCTATAAAAAGATCCACGGACGGGACGACTTCGACAAGCTGCAGGAAAACCTGCGGACACTGGTCAGGATCAGGTCCCAGTTCCGCGCCGACAAGGGCCGCCGGCTGGCCGACCGGAAGGGCCAGGGGCTGGTTACTATCGGGGCCAAGTATCTCGTTTCGGCCAAGAACTCGCACGAGCTTGTCCAGGCGGCGGAGTTGGCCAAATCGGCGGGGCTCGACTATTTACAGTTCAAGGCGCTCAGGGCCAGCAAGTTCACTCTGGAGGGCGATGAGCTCGAGCAGGCCAAAGCGGCAGGCGAGAAGGCCAAAGCGCTGTCCGGCGATGATTTCCTGGTGTTCGGCAGTCTCGAAAAGACCAAGCCGATCGGGCGCTGTTTTCTCAACCCAATCCATCCGGTAATCGATGCCGCCGGCGACATGTACCTCTGTGCTTTTTTCCACCATCGCAAGGACACCCACAAGATCGGCAACGTTTACGACAAGAGTTTTCCCGAGATCTGGTACAGCGAGAGGCACTATGAGGCTTTCCGGTCCACGAAGCCCAAGGAGTGCGCCGTTTTCGACTGCCCGTTCCATGAGGCGGCGGAACTGGCCAAAGCCTGGATTGTGGACAACCAAAAGCACCTGGAATTCATCTAGCGGATGGACGTGCCCTATGTCGATCTGGCGGCCGGTTACCAGAGCCTGAAGTCCGAGCTGGACGAGGCCGTTACCCGGGTGCTGTCCAGCGGCGCCTGCGTGCTGGGCGAAAACGTCCAGGCTTTCGAGCAGGAATTCGCCGACTGGCTGGGAGCTGATGAGGTAGCCACGGTCGGCTCCGGCACCGATGCCCTTTACCTGGTCCTGAAGGCGCTGGAGATCGGCGCCGGCGACGAGGTCATAACCGTCTCCCACACAGCTGTCAACACGGTTCTTGCCATCTCCAAGGCCGGCGCCACGCCGGTCCTGGTTGACATCGACCCTGAAACATATTGCCTCGACCCGGCGGCGCTGACCGGCGCGGTCAGCGAACGCACCCGGGCGATTATTCCGGTGCACCTCTACGGTCATCCGGCTGACATGGATGCCATAATGGATTTTGCGAGCAAGCACGGATTGCCGGTGATCGAAGACTGCGCCCAGGCGCATGGCGCCCTCAGCCGTGGCAGGAAGGTCGGCACTATCGGCGGCGCCGGCTGTTTCAGTTTTTATCCCACCAAGAATCTCGGCGCCTGTGGCGATGGCGGAGCTGTATCGACAAATGACCCGGCGCTAGCCGCCAAAATACGCTCCCTGGGGAACTGCGGCCAGGGGGAAGAGCGATATCGCAACCTATATAGAGGAGATGTCAGCCGCCTGGATGAGCTGCAGGCGGCTATCCTGCGCGTGAAACTGGCATCGCTGGACCGTTGGACCGAGAGACGCCGCCAGGTTGCGGGTTTTTATCAGGAAGCGCTGGCAGGCACCGGGCTGGGGCTCCCTATCGAAAAACATTGGGCTTTCCATGTCTACCATCTTTATGTGATCCGCTCAAAAGAGCGCGACCGGCTGCGTCAGCATCTGGCGGCCGCCGGCGTGCAGTCTCTGGTCCATTACCCTGTTCCCGTGCATCGGCAGCCCGCATATGCGGGAGTGGCCAGTGGCAACCAGCCTGTGACCGAGCAGGTTGTCGGGGAGATTTTGTCGCTGCCTGTTTTTCCGGAGATAACCGAACCACAACTCCAGAGGGTGGTTGAGGCGCTGGGAAGTTTTTCCAGGGAAGGCTGACGCTGTCGTGACAGGTTATCCTGAGAACAGGAGAGTTGTTTGGTTCTATCTTCTGCCGCCAGTCCTGTCGCTGGGGTTTGGCTATTTCGTTTGGGCCGTCGCCGGTGCCCTGCAAAAGGAAACGATGACACGGGCGATGCTGGCCCTGCTGGCTGTTGTCTGCCTGATGGCAGTCTGGGTGGCCGAAACCGATTTACTGGCGCGGCTGTTAACACGTCCAAGGTCAGAAATAGCTCGCAAGATAGCGCTCTCTTGGGCACCACTGTTCCTGTTGCCCCTTTCGGCTCCTTATTTTACCCACCGGGTAGCCAGCTCTTTTCTGAAAGACAGTCCATCGGCCGGAAGAGTGTTGGCCCTGGCAGTCTTTCTATTGGCCTTGACGGTTACTGGCAGCGTGGTTTTGAAAATACTCTTGTTCTGGCATCGCTCTGACAAGTTTCTCATCTGGCTGGAACGGCACGCGGTAAGGTTTCTCTGGGCAGGGGTGGCGGTATATTTCCTGGTTTTTGTTGCCCTGGTTTTTCTCGCTTATGCCAGGTTCAAGGGTTTTCATAGCGACCTGGGCCAGTACAACCAGACGCTTTGGGCCTCGCTACGGGGCAGGATATTCTGGTCGACACTCGAGGAGACATCTCCGGACAGTTACCTGGGAACACATATATCTCCCTTCCTCCTGTTGCTGCTGCCTTTTTATGCCCTCAGGCAGTCGCCGCTCACCTACCTGTTCCTGCGCAGCCTGGCCTTGTCACTGGCGGCAGTGCCGCTTTTCTATTGTGTGCGCCGTATTAGCGGCAGCGCTATCGCCGGCCTGGTTCTGGCAGGCGCTTTTCTGCTGCATCCAGAGATTGTTTCCCAGCACTTCACGGCAGGATATGAGGTCGTATTTGTGGCTGCGTTCTTTTTTTCCGCCTTTTACTTCTTCATCGAGAAGCGCTTCGGCTGGTTTATGTTCTTTCTGGTAATGGTGCTGGCGGTACGTGAGGATTTCATCCCGGCCGCGCTGATTTTTGCGGCCTACGCGCTGATCAAGCGCCGATCTGCTGTATGGATCCTGACACCCCTGGCGCTGTTCATTGTCTGGGAGGTCGTTACCAATCTGATCTTTAACGCGGTAATTGTACACTATGGCTTCAATTTGTATTACGGGCACTTCGGAGCATCACCGTGGCAAATGGCGAAGACCATCCTCACCCATCCCATTTATGCCCTTGAAGAGATAAGGCGCTACCATTCAAGCTACCTCTACAACTTGTTCCTGCCGGCTGGTATGGTGCTGCCGCTCGCAAGCGCGGCTATTTTGTTCGCCCTGCCAAGCCTGGCTTTAACCCTGGCCAGGGGGCAGGATATTTCCGCGGCATCGGGAGGTATTTCACACTATTCGGTACTGGTTGTAGCTGCTTTCTGGCTGGCGCTGGCCGGGTTTATAAGCATCGTGCAGAAGAGGGTCACCGTCGCGGGTGAGGCTGGTTTCGCCGGGCAGTCAAGCGCAGACGAGGGAATGAATCCGGCGCCTCAGGGTTATGGTATCCAGGGCAGGGCCGCAGTTTTTGTGTCGGTGGTCATCGCTGTATTTGTTGTTGGCACTTCTCATCTGTGGTTATATTATCTGCCGATTACTCAGACACCTGATACCGCCGCACTGCGCCGGGCGATCGAAATGGTGCCCGCCGATGTTTCAGTCTCTTCCAATGATGGACGGGCCTTGTCGCACCTGTCATCACGGTGGGAAGTGTATGAGCCGCTGCTATGGGATGTCCCGGAGGAACCGGACCGTCTGCCTCAGGGGCGCGAGCAGCTGAAGGCTGAATACGTACTGGTCAAACCTTTTACGAATCCATATTATAATGATGCTGGTGCTTTCCGGTTTCTTACCGAACCCGGCAGCAGATATCAGCTGTTGTTCGATGAAGACGGCATAAAGGTCTACAAAAAAGAAAACAATAGCAGCTCATGAATAAGAATAATGACACCAGTGGCAGCGGAGCGCGGTTCAGCCCGACCGCCATACTGGCGCTGCTGGTCCTGTTCGCGCTGGCGGTTCGCGTGCTGGCGGCGCTCAAGCGCCCGATGATCCAGTTGGATGAAACCGCCTACGTGCGCATGGCGGAGAACTTCGCCTCCGGCGACGGGCTGCTGGATATCTCCGGGCTGACGACGACTCACTTTTCACCGCTCCTGCCTCTGCTCATCGCAGCCGTGGAGGCCGTAACACGAAATTACATCACGGCCGCCTACGCCGTCGTGACGATTTTCGGCAGCTTGCTGCTCATACCCACTTATCTGCTCGGCCGGGAGCTGGCCGGCGAGAGGGTGGAGTTGATGGCCGCGGCGCTGATGGCGGTAACCTCGCTTTTCGTGGACTATTCCTCTCGTGTCTATAGCGAGAGCGTCTACGTCTTCTTCCTGCTGCTGGCATTGGTCTTCGGCCTGCGCCTGATCAGAGAGCGCCGTGTGATCTGGGGTGTTACAGCGGGAGCGACGCTCGGACTGGCTTATCTGTCAAATCCGTCGGCGGTCTTCTACCTGGTGGCGCTGACCGGACTTGCTGTTGCCAGTGTCATCGCTCACGGCAACTGGCGGCAGATGGCCCGGGGGCTTGTCTTTTTCCTACTTTGTTTTATCGTGATTGCCGCGCCGTATGTCATCTATCTCCACGGGGAGCTGGGTAAGTGGACTTACAGCGGCAAGGCGCCGGGCAATATTTACGCATCAACTCATAACCTGCGCGTGAATACCCTGGAGTGGGAGAAGGACGTGCTGGGCCTCACCGACCAGGGAACGGAAGTGAGGACGCTGGCGCTGGAGAACGAGGGAGACCCAGCCAGCGTATTTCTAAAGCACCCGGTTCAGGGAGCAAAGATCTTCGCCCGGCAAAGCTACATTTTTTTAACGGAGGAACTGCCAAAAGTTTTTCCGGTCTGGTTGTTGCCATTAATGGGCTTAGGTCTGTTCGGCGCCGCCTGGGACCGTCGCCGGGCTGCCGGCGTCGGCTATCTGCTGCTGATGATGCTGCCTGTCGTGCTGATCCTGACCATGTACGCGCACAGCCGCTTTTTCATGCCCTTTGTTCCCCTGGTGATGATCTGGGTGGCGGAGGGCTGGCAGCGCCTGGATGGTTGGGCTGGCGAAACCATGCCGCTGATCTTCAGCGAAAAACGGCAATTGCGGTTTGAGCGGCTGGCGCCCTGGCTGATCGGTGCGATGGTTCTGTTGCCGCCGCTGGTTTACTCCGGCGCCGTGGTGCTGAGTCCGAGTTACCCCATCGGCTACAAGGAAGCCGGCCTGCTGGTCAAGCAGGCGGCAGGACCGGACCAAAGGATCATGAGCCGCGAATACAGCGCCGCTTATTATTCCGGCGGTACTGTCGTGGCCCTGCCCTATGCCGATTACGAGCGTACGACGGAATACGCCCGCGGCAAAAACGTCGACTATCTGGTGATCGGCAGCAAGGAGCTGGCTGACTGGCGCCCGACCCTTGAACGTCTGACCGGGGATGCTTCCAGCCATCCTGAATGGCGGCTTGTCGACCGGGCCCGCCCAGGCACCGACCAGGAAACACTCATTTATCAACTGCAGAAATAGCAGGGGAAGCCGTTCCGCAAAACTTTTCAATGAAGTCTCAGGTAAAATAACGGTCATGAAAGCACGTAAAAAAGTAGTTCTTTTATATCCGCGAAATCACTTCGAGAAGATCTATCACCCGTGGACCTGGGCTCCACTGCCGATCCTGGCGGTGTCAGCACCACTGTTCGCCGAAGGCTACGAGGTCGTCCTGATCGATGCCAACGTCGACCCTGGCTGGCAGCAGCGGGTGGTGGACGAGAGCCGGGACGCACTACTCCTGGGCATCAGCTGCATGACCGGCCCACAGATCCATTTTGCCCTCGAAGCGGCGATGGCCGTACGCACCGCCGGGCTGAATCTGCCGATCATCTGGGGCGGTTATCATCCTTCCATCCTGCCGGAGCAGACCAGCCAGAACGGTTTCGTGGATGCCGTGGTGCGCGGGCAGGGCGAAGTGACGCTGCTGGAGCTGGTGAACCGGCTGAGCCAGGGTGAAGACATCGCTGGAGTGGACGGTATTACCTTCACCCGTGACGGCGAGACGGTGTCGAACCCGGCGCGCCCCGTCGAGGACATCAACAAATTTCCCCGGCTGCCCTATGAGAAGCTGGACAACCCCAGGCAATACCTCAACAACATGCACGTGGGCACCAGGGTGATCAACTATGTTTCCAGCCAGGGCTGTCCGGCGCGCTGCCAGTTCTGCGCCGAGCCGCTGGTCTACGGGCGCCGCTGGGAGGCCTACACGCCCGACCGGGTGCTGTCTGACCTGGAGTGGCTGGAGAGCTACCTGGGCGTCAACGGCATCATGTATTTCGACTCCACTTATTTTGTCAAAGAGAGTCGCGCCCGGGAGATTTCCCAGAAGATGGTCGACCGCGGGATGAAGTTCGGCTGGGCAGCCAACGCCCGGGCGCCGCAGCTGGGCAGGTTCGCCGACGAGACCTTTGACGTCCTCAAACAAAGTGGTCTTTGGGCTTTCCTGGTCGGCGCGGAAAGTGGTTCGGAGACTCAGCTTACGGCGATGCAGAAGGACATTGGGCCCGAAGACATCCTCGAGGCGGCGAGAGTGGCGAGCAGGCACGGCATAAAGATCTCCTACAGTTTTATCGTTGGTTTTCCTGGCGAGACGGAAAGGGAGATCGAGGAAACCTGGGATGTAATGGAGCAGGTATCAAGGATTGTCGGCGAGTATAATTCGCAACTGCATTTCTACGCGCCGACCCCGGGCAACGCTCTCTACGACAATGCGGTGGAGCTGGGGCTGAAAAGCCCGGAATCGCTGGAGGAATGGGCACAGTTTTCCACCGTTACCGGACGCTTGCCCTGGATGAGCAAGAACTTTCAGAATCGCATGAAGCAGCGCGAATTTTATCTGGTCTACGGGTACCCTTCAGAGTGGGTGCGCCGCCGCGCCGCCCGAAGCAAGTTACGGCGGGCCTACGTGGGTGTCGCCAGTGGTGTCAGCTCCGCCCGCTGCCGCCACCATTACTGGGGAATGCCGCTGGACTGGTGGTTGTTGCGCGGGGTACGAGGCGCCGTTTCCGAGGGTTGAGCTGGTGCCATTCTCTATTTGGTGATTTATCATCACTTAAATACTAAAATTGCATCATGCGTTTTTAGCTGAGCGCTGTAGAAGGGTGAGGAAGGCGACGGAGAGGTGGGGAATCAGTGGTACTGACTAAATCGCGTGCCCTCCTGTCGGCACTCTCCGGTCTGATAATACTGGCCATCTTTTTCGCTGCCGGCTTAATGGCCAGCAACTCCTCCGAATGGACCGAGACCGCCGTGATCAGCGATTCCTTCGACCAGGTGAACGCAGCCATCAGCGGCAACACTTACTGGTTGCCGGGCCCGCCACCTCTGGCTTAGCTGTCTGAAAAAGGCCGCTTTCCTGGATACTGAGACGGTTCTAGGTCTCCGCCTTCAAGCCGGACCGCTTGCCCATAGATGCGTTGATTCCGCCCGCGTGCTCGAGGCGGATGGCTGCAAGCTGATCGGCTATCTCCAGCAGGCGCCGCGAGATGTCCGCGTTGGTCCAGTCCTGCTCTTTCCTGGCCACCGTAGCGGCCTCAGTCCGGATAGTCTCTTCAAGTTCCCTGAGATCCATTGTCCCACCTTGGGTGTCATCATTTGTGTCAAACTTACTGATATCTTCTTCCCGTTAGCCTGCTGATTCTAAACAGACCGAGGCTGAAAATGCCGTAACGGCAAGCAGACGGAGTCTGAAAGCTACCGGTCCAAAATCGCAAAGCCCTGTGCCGAGCTGGTAAAAAACTATTTATGGTAAGCTAATTTGAATCATCTGTTCTACATCGAAATGGTCATATGGCGCGACTTGGAAGAACAAATCTGGATGTTTACAAACTGGGGCTGGGAGGCATCCCGCTCCAGAAGTTGAGC
>JAENWV010000138.1 GCA_016650015.1 Thermoleophilia bacterium
AAATCCCGTAACCAGTATTGCGTCACCCACTTTTGCTCCCGAGCGCAATATGGCATCGCCTTTAGGTATATATCCGCCAAGAGTCACACTGATAGTGATGCCGTCGACAGACGCAGTGGTATCGCCACCGATCACCACCACCCCCGTCTCCGCAGCCATAGCTGCAAACCCACGACAGAACTCCAGGATGTAATCCAGACTTGTCGCCGGAGGGCAGGCCAGTGACAAGAGAGCGAATCGGGGCGTGGCGCCCATCGAGGCAATATCGCTGAGATTTACGGTGAGCGACTTGCGTCCGAGCTGGTGGGGCGACTGCCAGGCTTTTTTGAAATGGATACCCTCCAGAAGCAGATCAGTCGTCCAGACACCCTGTTCGCCTACGAGGTAATTAATAACCGCTGCATCATCGCCCATTCCGGTTGACAGGTCGGCATCGGCTGCCACAAAGAGTGCGCGCAGCTCTTTCAGAAGCGCTTCCTCTCCGAGGTCGCCGATTAGCAACCTGTGATCTCTCCCTCCCTGACACCGAGATAATCCGATACCAGTTTCATCGCGCATAGGTCTCCGCACATACTGCAGCCGTCGACCGAATCACTGTGCCGGTCATCGTAGATCGCCCGTGCGGTATCGGGATCGATCGCGAGATTGATCTGTCCATCCCAATCAAGCGACTTGCGGGCCAATGCCATCTGCCGGTCCCATTCAATCGCACCGGGAATACCTTTGGCTATATCTGCGGCGTGTGCCGCTATCCGTGAGACCACCACGGCTTGACGAACGTCTTCGACGCCCGGCAAACCCAAATGCTCGGCAGCGGTCACATAACAAAGAAAATCCGCTCCAGCAGCTCCAGCCAAAGCTCCACCGATAGCAGCGGTTATGTGGTCGTAACCGGGCGCAACATCGGTTACGAGTGGTCCGAGAACATAGAAGGGGGCACCGCTGGTCAGCTTCTTGGCCATCTTCACATTGGCTTCAATGTCCTGAAGAGGAACATGACCAGGTCCCTCAATCATAGTCTGGATGCCCGCTTCGCGTGCTCTTTTTGCCAATTTACCCAGCGTAACCAGTTCACTGAACTGAGCCCTGTCGCTGGCATCGACCAGGCAGCCTGGCCTGAGACCATCCCCAAGACTCAAGGTCACATCCCAGCGAATCATGATCTCCAGCAGCTGATCAAAATGCTCGTAAAACGGGTTCTCACGGTCATGATGCAGCATCCAGGCAATCATAAACGCGCCGCCACGGCTGACCACATCCACAAGCCGGCCCTGAGCCTGAAGCTCATCCAGAGCCGACCTGGTCAGACCGGCGTGGATCGTCATAAAATCGACTCCTTCAGATGCCTGGTGCTCAACTACAGACATAAGATCATCCACATCCATGGTTACCATACTGCCGGACTTTTCACGGGCAGCCACGGTTGCCTCATAAATCGGTACCGTTCCAAAGGGGATGTCACAGGCAGCGAGCAGAGTGCGCCTCAGGGCTTTGACATCTCCGCCGGTGGAAAGATCCATTACAGCATCGGCGCCGGCATGCAAGGCGGCTCTGAGTTTTTCCAGTTCAGCTGTTTCCGAAACAGATTCGCTCGACGAACCAATATTTGCGTTAACCTTGGTGCCCAAACCTCTGCCGATACCTGTCGGGCGCACATAGCGGCCGCTATTTCCGGCAGGAACCACGGTACTGCCACGAAGTATGTCTTCAGCCAGACTCTCCACGCTTCTCTGCTCATCGCTGGAAATCTGGTTTAACTGTTCCGGAATAACGCCATCACGAAGAAGTTGCAGTAAAGTAGGTTTCATTTTCTTCCTTTCAACCCACCAGCGCCTATAAGTTTTTCACGAGTCTTATCCAATTGTTTTCGGAGAGCCATCGTCGCCGCGACCATATCATCCGCCATCGCCACCGCGGTTATTACAGCTACGCCGTCCGCTCCGGCTTCGATGCATTCAGAAAGATTATCAAGATCGATACCGCCTATTGCCACAACCGGTATGCCTACAACCGCTTTTACTTTGGTCAGGCGGGAAGGACCCACGGCTCGCTTGCCCGGTTTTGTATCCGTCGGAAAGACAGGTCCGACGCCAACGTAACTTGCACTCTCCTGCTCAGCCTTGATCGCCTCGTCATGTTTGCCGGTTGATTTTCCGATCATGATTGTTTTTCCCAGCATGCGGCGGGCTGATGGCACCGAAATATCGTCGGGTCCAACATGCAGACCTTCCGCCTTCGAAGCCATAGCAATGCCAACGTGATCATTAATAATAAGGGGTATTCCGGCTTCGCGGGTCAGCTCATGGATAGCGGTGGCGATTTTAAGCGCCTCGTTCATCGACCGTTTCTTTATTCGAAGCTGGATCGCCGTGGCGCCACCTTCGATGGCTGCTGCGGCGACATCGTAATGATCTCGTCCGAGCTCGGGAATCGCGGTAGTTATTATGTATAGTCCCAGGTCAAAACTCACGAGACACCATCCTTCGACAGCCGCTGGAAGAGCTCCTCATGCTCTGAACAAAAATCAGGGCCTTCTCCCAATTGCGCTTTTAGTAACTCCTTTTGCCAGTGGGCATTGAACAAGCGACATTTTGGATCGCTGCAAAACGCCTCACCGGACAACCTGTAAGCTATCGCCTGCATCGCGTAGCCTTTAACGACTTCAGTCATGCGCTGGTCATCGTAACTCAGGCAGTCATCTGCAAAAGAGCTTGCCAGCTCCAGCTTTGATTCTTCCCCAAGGCCAAGAGCCTCGGCCCCGCGCAGGGCGATGTAATATTCAGGCGACCGGGCTGGAGCATCAACCAGACCACTGATTGAAATAATACTGGGCGATCCACAAAGCACCGTTCTGGCGTGATAGCGCCGGTCGGCCGGATCCCGGGTCCCGATCAACTGATTCGTAAATACAATATGAAGCTGGTCAAAACCTGCTTCCGCTTGCGGTATCAGAGCATGACACAGACCAGAATAGGCATAAGCGTCATACATTAGCCCATAGACAACGCTGGACTGATTAGCCAAGCGGCGCCGTTCGTATGCGACTTCACCAGCCAGCGCCTGCTGATCAGATGGGACTGACTGTAACAGATCCCTTACTTTTGCCTTGGCCAGGGATTCGGCAATTTCATCCAGCAAGCTGGAATCTTTTTCACCGCCCTCAACTTTGCTTTCCAACAAAGGGCCTCGGAGCTGCACCGCCGACCGGGGTAGCAATTCTGCTACATAGTCAGCAACATCGGTGAACGCCAGACCGGCGCAACGCGGTTCCGAATATATATACAAATTCGAGATCACTTAAGTGCATCCACGCCAGAGCGCCTTTGCGGCGCATTTTAACTAGGAAGCAGCAATCTTTTCCGGAAACATCTCCAGCACCACTTCAGCAGCTCGCTTGCCTGAGAGCAACATTCCACCAAAAGTAGGGCCCATTCGCGGCAGGCCGTAAGCGGTAGAAACGGCCATACCTGTAACCACCAGACCCGGCATGAATTCGCCGGTATGCTCCACCAGCAGATCTTCGGAGCGTTCTACCCACATGGCGCCAAAGCCAACCGTCTTGGCCAGGCCGCGCTCTTCCAGTTTGGAGAGGACGCAGGCGTCGTGGCCGGTGGCATCGATGACCACCTTACACTCAATGGCCACTGGATCGACACAGGTGATTTCACGTGGCAGAGACTGGATCGGCGTCCAGTTGATTACAACGCCAGCGACTCTGTTTTCTTCCCTGAGGACGACATCCTCAAAAATGGTCATATTGGCAAACTTGACGCCGGCATCACAGGCCGCCGCAATCAGCTTGGAGCAGGCGTGCGGACCGTCGGCTACAAACAGCCCTTCCTGTGGGCTCTCGTAAGGCACTCCCAATTCGTCCAGCACTTCCTGCGCCGGCGCCCGGAAAGTTACCTTGTTCATCAGGTAACCACCAATCCAGAAACCGCCACCGATATAGTTATTGCGCTCAACGATCAAGGTCTTGATACCTTTTGAAGCAAGCTCCTTGCCAGCCATCAGGCCGCTGGGGCCACCACCCACTATAATGACGTCGCTCTCAGCGTATTCATCGAACTGGCGCATAAAACTGCCGACGATCGCACGAGTTACATCTTTTTCATCGATCGGGTGGAACAAAGCCATGTGAGTCCTTTCCCTGCAGATTAAAAGAGCCGTACCAACGCCTGGTACGGCTCTTTCATGATTGAAGAGTCATCCCTACGCTGGCATTACCCAGATCAGGTCCTGGGGTCAGTGAAATCATCACTTTCTCAGCCGCTTCCCGCAGCTCCCCCTTCTATGTTACAGATGGGATTATATCATCTGGAGAAAACCAAATTTAAAAATTTTCAGGCAAAACAAAAGCGGGCACACATGGCCCGCCAACATTTACCTTGGCTATTTTCCTTCATTATGGATCTTCTCAGCCGGAAAAACTCAAGCTGCGTCCTGACCAATCACCGCAAGATCGAGGACGGTTTTCGTCGCTGTCAAACCCGCCTGCGACAGCACCTTTCCTTCACTGGAAGGTGCCTGCCAATGAACAAGCGAACCGGTATCCTCAAAATCCTCGCCACAGATCTCGCAATATCCCCATTTGTTTACTGAGCCGGCCGACATGCATACATCACAATCGTACATCTTCATCTCCTCCACCTC
>JAENWV010000012.1 GCA_016650015.1 Thermoleophilia bacterium
AGACCGTGGCCACAGGCTTCGTGAAACAGTACACCGCCGAAACCGCGGTGCATGATCACTGTCATCTTGCCACTGGGTGACGGCACGGAGTCAAGCATGGTCAGCGCTTTTTGCGCCGCCACCAGCCCCACGTCCTCCGGTTTCCGGTCCCGGAACAGTTCCATGCCGCGATGCGCGCCCATACTGTCGGAACCGGTCTGAATGATGCCTTCGCGAGAGCCGACCGCCCGTGCGCTCAATCTCACGCGGGTCCTCTCCTCGCCGGCCAGCGTTCCCTCGGAGTTGGCGATCATGATCTCACTGACATCGTCGCTGAAACTGACGGAGACCTGGACTATTTCCGACCCGGCGCCGCGAGCCGCCTCGTCAGCGGCGAGCAGCATCGCCGCCTTGTCGAGAGCCGCCACTTTGGCGGGAGCAACCTCGATGATGTGTGGCGAAGGATGTTCGATGAGAGACAGCTGGTTCATGACAGCGCCGCCTCCGGCAAGACCATCTCCCGCCAGACGCGCCGCTTCCAGCAGCGAGCCTTCCTCGAGGCTGTCGGTCGATACGAAAGAAATAGCGCGGCCGCGGGTCACGCGGATCGATGCTCCCGCATCCAGGCCGGTGGCGCTTCGCTCAATACGGCTATCCTCCAGGCTAAGCGTGTTGGAGCGGCTCCGTTCGGCGTAGATTTCGGCAAAGTCGCCACCCCGCTTCAGCGCCTCCCCGATAACCTTCTGTGCCAGTTCCTGATCCAGCAGCAATGT
This sequence comes from Thermoleophilia bacterium, assembly GCA_016650015.1. Taxonomy (GTDB): domain Bacteria; phylum Actinomycetota; class Thermoleophilia; order BMS3ABIN01; family BMS3ABIN01; genus JACRMB01. The sequence continues at coordinate 753 of JAENWV010000012.1, forward strand.
AATCCTTTCAAGAAAAACCCTGCCTCGCCCGCAGGGGCGGGACACCATGACCATGTTCTGACCAGCTTTGCCTATCTTATAACAAGCCCATTACGAAAAAGATAGATAATCCGGATGCGGGATGGAGCCGGTTTTGCCTGTCGGCGGCGTTTTAAAGCCTTTTTCCTAATGCCATCCGCCCCTTTTCCGATACACTTTGAAGAGCGATTTTTCTGCGAGTTATCCCTGCGTGAAAGCGCTTTTGACAGTTGACTTAATTCACTATTTTGGGGCGGTTATGACAGAAAGCCATTGGGGAGACAATCTGGCGCGCAACCTGCGAGGCGATTCGGGTAAAGAACCCGAAAATCCCTTACGTTCCTTTGCCGAACTGACCGGCATATTCGCCCAGCTTCAGGAAAACATCTACAAGGTCATTGTCGGCAAGGAAAACGTCGTATCGCTGGTGCTGGCGGCTCTGGTCAGCAGGGGACATGTGCTGCTGCAGGATATTCCGGGAGTCGGCAAGACCACTCTGGCCAAAAGCATCGCCCGTTCCATATCAGCCGACTACGCCCGCATCCAGTTCACGCCTGATTTGTTGCCGTCGGACATTACCGGCAGCACGATCTACTCGCCCAAGGAAGAACGCTTCTTCTGGTCACCGGGACCTCTCTTCGCCAACATCGTGCTGGCGGACGAGATCAACCGTACAAGCCCACGCACCCAGGCTGCCCTTCTCGAGGCCATGGAAGAACAGCAGGTCACCGTTGACCGCACCACTCATCCGCTGCCCGACCCGTTTTTTGTCATCGCCACCCAGAACCCCTACGAGGTGCATGGCACCTTCCCGCTGCCCGAGGGGCAGACTGACCGGTTTCTGGTCTCCCTTTCCATCGGGTTGCCCGATCGTTCCAGCGAGCACCAGCTCGTCCGCGACCAGCTTGTACGCCATCCGCTGGACCAGCTGAAACCGGTAGTGGATGCCGCCCAGATCGTCGACCTGCAGGCGGCCGTCCGTGAGATCAAGGTCGCCGACAGCGTCCTCAACTACGCGCTGAATATCGTCGACGCCACCCGCAATCACGCCGATATCTCACTGGGCGCCTCGCCACGGGCGAGCGTCGCCCTGGTACACACCTGCCAGGGGCTTGCCTTTGCCCAGGGCCGCTCTTACGTCATCCCTGACGACATGCAGAAAGCCGCGGTGCCTGTACTGGCTCATCGCATAGCCCTGAAACGCAGATCATCTCTAAGAGGGGAAGACGCGGCCGGTATCATCGATAGCATCGTCGCTTCACGCCGGGTGCCGGTCTAGACAGCCGCCGCCAGCCGCGAAGCCATGCCGACAGGTAAAACACTCTACTGGCTCCTCGCCGCTGCTACCCTCTATCTGATCGCCTGGAACGTGGGATCGGGCTGGCTTTATGTTTTAACCGTGCTGCTCACCGCTTTCCCACTCGCCTCACTCATTCTCAGCCGGATAAATACCAGGCGCATCGAGCCCCGTCTGGAAGTGCCACCCTCGACGACTGACGGCGAAATGCTCCCGGCAACGCTGGAGATTACAAATCCCTCTTATTGGCCACGCTTCTTCCTCGATCTGGACTGCAGGTACGCCGGCTCCCGGCAAAGACTGTTTCTGCCGCTTTTGGGGCCCAGGGAATCCCGCCGTATATCATCTGTTTTCGATCAACCACGCCGGGGATTATATTCCGGTGCTGATGTCAAAATTTCCAGCGCTGCCCCCGTTGGGCTTGCCCGCAGTCGCAGACGACTGGAAACAAATAGTCCGATTGTGGTCTACCCTCGCCGGCACCAGCTGGCAGGTGACTGGGCCTCGGGTTATAAAAACACTGGCTACATGGTGGCCAGCGCCCTTGCCACCCGTAATACCGCAAGTGACTACCTGGGCGTTCGCGACTACCGGTCTGGAGACAACCCCCGCTCCATTCACTGGCGGACGTCCGCCCGCACCGGCAGCCTGGAGGTAATCGAATACGCGCGACAATCCGCCATGACGCCCGTTTTCCTGGTCGATACTTTTTTCGAGGCCGACAGGGGCAAGGACATGGCTTCCACTTTTGAGACCGCCGTAACAATAGCCGCCTCGCTGGCGCAACGTGAGGCGATCCACAAACGCCGTTTCGCTATCGGTTTCTCACCCGAAGATGCGGCTGCCAGGGGCCTCAGCCACTCCGCTGAAGAATCCATGTTCTGGCTTGCCGGGGTGAACGCAACCAGTGACGCGCCCATGGATCTCCAGAGCAAAGCGCTGCCCTGGCCGGAAATCACTCCGGTTCTGCTATTAACCAGTCATCCGGCCTATGCCAGGCTGGGCCAGTCCACCATCCTTGAGGATTTTCCCCACTCCATCATCATCATGCTGGATGGCAGGGAGTTTGAGAAAGGCGCCCGACCGCGAACGCCGTTGATGGATGACACAGCCCTCGATCAGCTCGCCGAGCGGCTGGATACCATGGGCGCTGAGTTCCTGCTGGTGACTTCCCCGGACGAGGTACCTCTGTGTTTGAACGATTTGTAAACATCTACAGCCGGATCAACCCCAAGCGGGTGCCGGAAAACAGCCTGGGTCTCAGGCTCAGCGTGCTGGCCGCCATCCTCACGGCCGAGATAGCCATCCTCTCCATGGGCTATTACGATACGCTGAGCGTGCTGGGAGTGCCCACGCTCACCACAGCCGGGTTTGCCTACAGCTGGAAGTACCGGCAGCGGCGCAACCTGTTGATGAAATTCGTCCTCTCGATGCTGGTTATCGCGGTTGCTGTCCTCTTCACGCGGGAACTGACTACCAATATTTATGATACGCGTCTGCCACTGATCAAGTTACTCCTCTGGCTGCAGGTGCTCCATTCCTTTGATTTGCCTGCCCGCCGCGACCTCAAGTTTTCCCTGGCCAGTGGTCTGATCCTGCTGGCCTCTGCCGCCGTGCTGTCAACTGGCATGGTCTACATCCTGGGGCTGGCGCTCTTTACCATCACCGCCGTGATAGCGCTTGTCTTCCTTTATATCTCTGAGGCATCGCAGCAGGCCGACCGGTCCCTGGAAGCGCGACCTGTCCAGGTCATCGCCTATGGGGCGTTCGCCTGGCTGGCCGGTATAGCCATTGCAGTGCCGCTGCTATTGATTATGCCCCAGGGCAGCCAGGCCCGTTTGCACACTTTACCTGTTTCCAATCTGCAGAAAATACTGGGGGACTTCACTGCGGAAGTGGTCAATCCCTCCTATTCCAGCGGCGGCAATCCCTTCGACCACCCGCCGCAGTTCAGTCCCGACTCTTATTATGGATTCAATCCGTACATGGACCTGCGCTCGCGGGGGAACCTGAGCGACGACGACGTCCTCAAGGTGCGTTCAGACAACTACGATCTTTATCGTGGCGTCGTCTTTGACCGCTACAACGGCAAAGGATGGGAGATTTCCTCCGAGACAACCACTGATATCACGACGGACTCACCGCCGTTCACGCTCAGCGATTCCGAATATCCGGTGACCCCGGTCAAGTCCAAGCTGCAGAGTTTTTACGTACAGACGGAATTGCCCAACATCATCTTCGCCGCCTGGAAACCGCAACAGCTGTTCTTCCCGGCCGGCAAGATCAAAGTGGATGATTACGGCAGCATCAGGAGTCCTTACCAGCTTACCGAGGATACGGTCTATTCGGTCATTTCTGAAGAGCCGATATTCAGCGCCAGCACACTTCGACGCTATCCGGGTACAACTGACCCGCCGGCCGATTTTCAATATACCAGTCTTCCCGAGAGTGATGACCTGCAAGAAGTTGCCAGATTGTCGCTGGAGATCACTGCGCCTTACAACAGTCGCTACGACAAAGTGCAGGCAATTGAAAAGTACCTCAAGGAAAACTACGCCTACGATCTCGATATACCGCCGTTGATGGAGAATAAGGACGCCGTTGCCTACTTCCTGTTCGACGAAAAACGCGGTTACTGCGAGCATTTTGCCTCAGCGATGGCGGTCATGGCCCGCAGCGCCGGCATACCGGCCCGGGTGGTGACCGGATATAGCGGCGGCAACTACAACCCATTCACAGCACTCTGGGAGATAAAACAAAGCGATGCCCATGCCTGGGTGGAGATCTACTTCGGCTCCGCCGGTTGGGCGCCGTTCGACCCGACGCCAGGATTCGAGGTGCCGGCCGGCCAGAACCAGGGCCAGAGCCCGTGGCTCGCTGGCAAGATCTTTTCCTATCTGGAAGATGTTCTGGGCGGTAGCGCTGTCGGCGGGGTTCTGGCTACCGCGGGTGGAGCCATCAAGCGAGCCCTCGCTTTTGCCCTGGCGCTGCCGCTCGGCCTGATAACAGGCATCGTTTTGGGGATGATCGCCCTCGTCTGGATCGGGCAGAAAGCCTCGCAACCCCTGCTGATGAAGCGGCGGCGGCGCCGGCTTTTGATCAAAAGCCTGGGTCCGGACTATTCCAGTGAGAAGGTTCTCAGGGACTATCTGAAGCTGGCCATACGCCTGCAGCAGCGAGGCCTGGTACGGCGCCCGGATGAGACAATCAGGGAATTTGCCCGGCGAGTATCAGACTTCCTTGATTCCCGTGAATTTGTAGAACTTTCAGAAATGGTTGAACAGTTACGCTACCACGAGGTCAGTCTGCCCGAGCCCTCAGGTTCTCAGGCGCGGCAGCTGGCGGAAAGGGTAATCTTCAAACTTAAAACGAAGGAACTGGGCGCCTAGCGTTCTACAGCGCTTTTTTGACCAGTTCATCACCCATTGCGGTAAGCTTTTGCGACAACTCCGAGCTTTTGTTGTTGATGGCCAGCATGGAGCCATCGTCAAAGTAGAGCTCGACCCGCGACTGGCGGCGGATTTGCCGAAGCAGCCAGGTTATCCCTAGCGTTGACGCAATCGAGAGCAAGAATCCAAAGAAAAATCTTCCCCGGGCCATTTTCCCCTACTTTCCGTAGTCGCCCTCGTCGGCTTCGCCCTCGAGGGCGGTCCGCAGGGCGGTATTGACGTCATAGAGCACCAGGCCCACGGTCGGGTCGGTGCCGGTAGATGCGGCCAGCCAGGTGTCCTTCTCGCCAGTGACTATAAAAACGCAGCCCGACTTGGCCTCGACAAACACCTGCGTGAGTGCCGGACGGTCCATCTCTTTCGCCGACATGCGGGCTTCTTCCAGCATCCTTCGCGCCATCGCCACCATCGTTCCCTCGGACTGGCTGTTGGCAAAGGTGCTGGCCATCACTTCGTTTTCACCGCGCACCAGCACGGCATGGCGAATGCTGGTGGACATTTCCAGCAGTTCCTGTATGGCTTCCTTGGCAGTCGGCATGGTTCTCCTTATACCAGACGCTGTTCAGTAAGACGCGAAGCTATCATAACACGAAGCACGAGACAAGAAAGACGTTTTCTATATTCCAATCATTACCGGCGCCAGCGGCCGCACCACAACCACTCCATCAGGCGGCGGCCCCACCCTGCATATCAGCCGGGCGGCTGACGCTCACGTCACGGACACCTACAAAACCCTCCATGCGGGAGATGAATTCCGCCGCCGGTTCTACCTGGTGGCCCAGCTTCAGCTTGCGAATGCCATCGTCGGTCATCATGCTGACTATTACCGGCGCGCAGCCTGGATAGCTCTGACACAGGTCGCGCATTTCGTTGAGAATCCCCGGATCGAAATCATCCTGATCCAGCGAGAGTTGCACGACCTGGGCGACCTGGATGCCTTCGTCTTTCTGAGCGGCATCATCTATTTCACCCGCATCTTTTCCTCCGGCCGACTGATCTCCCTCACCGCCGACGCTTCCCTCATCGGCCGCTCGTGCCTGACGGCCACTGTCACCGACGCTGTTTAGTTTGGTATCTCCCCCGTCACTACCCTCGCCGCGATGGACAAAATCGCTGATCTCGTTAGCCACTATCTTCACTTCGCGCCTGCCGTCATCGTCGATGCCCTTGAGGTCGACGCGGCCCTTGACCACCACCACCTCGTCCTCCTCCAGAAGGGCATTGCACTTGTTATAAAGCTTGTTGAAGACGACGACCTCTGTGCTGTCTTCCAGGTCCTCAAGGTTGAAAAAGGCCATGGGGTCACCGCTCTTTGTGGTCAGCCGCTTGACCTTGCCGACCATGCCGATGACCTTGACCTTCGTCTTGTCGCGCACTTCTTGCAACTGTGCAACTGTGATAGCGCCGGTAGCCGCGATCTCGTCTTCCAGACCTATGAGCGGATGGCCGGAGACGAAGATGCCCAGTCTCTCCTTCTCCAGCCTGGAGAGCTCCCTCGAACCGTATTCACCGGCAGGGATCTCGGGGTCATGGACATCCTGTGCGGCGCCGTCATCCACCAGGTCGAATATCGAACCCTGCCCCAGCAGGCTGTCCTGCTGGCTCTGAGAGCCCATGTTAAGGGCCTGCTCCATCACCGCCATCATTCCCTTACGGCTGGCGCCGGTGGAGTCGAGAGCGCCGCATTTTATCAGGCTTTCCAGGGCATTCTTTTTCAGCTGCTGTGAGTCCACGCGGCGGCAGAAGTCGAACACGGAGGTAAAAGGCCCGTCCAGTTCACGGGTCGCGATAATGGAGTCGATCGCCTTGCCCCCCACGTTCTTCACCGCGGTGAGGCCGAAGCGGATGCGTTCGCCAACGACTCTGAAGTCGCTGCCGCTCTCGTTCACATCCGGCGGCAGCACCTCGATGCCCATGCGCGAGCAGACGTTGACGTAGAAAGGCACTTTGTCCTTGGTACTCATAACGCTGGAGATAGTCGCAGCCATGTATTCCACGGGATAGTTGGCCTTTAGCCAGGCGGTCTGGTAGGCCACAAGCGCGTACGCGGCAGCGTGGGATTTGTTGAATGAGTAACCGGCGGCCGCCTCCATCAACTTCCACAGCTTCTCGATGGCAGTCGTATCTACCTGGTTCTCCTTGCAACCTTCCGCAAATTTGCTCTTGAGAGTCGCTAGCAGCTCCGGTTTCTTCTTGCCGATCGATTTTCGCAGATCATCCGCCTCTGCCGGGGTCAGCCCGCCGGCCTTCTTGGCTATCTCCATCAGCTGTTCCTGATATATCGCTACCCCGTATGTAGGTTCGAGTATCTCCTTAAGCCGCTCGTCAATATACTTGACGCCTTCGGGATATTTCTTGTTGCGCGCGTATGTGGGAATATGTTCCATCGGCCCCGGCCGATACAGGGCGACCAGCGCAATGATGTCCTCGAAGCAGGTCGGGCCGACGTCGCGGATTGCTTCCTTCATGCCCGAACTTTCGAGCTGGAAGACACCGTCGCTCTGGCCTTGGCGCAGCATCTCGTAGGTCTTCTCGTCGTCCAGCGGCAGCTTTGAGAGATCGATTTCCTCTCCCTTACTATCACTGATGAGCCTGACTGCCGCCTTGAGGATGTCCAGGTTTCTCAGGCCCAGGAAGTCCATCTTCAGGAGGCCTAGCGCTTCGACATGGTTCATCGTGAACTGGGTGATGACCTCAGCGTCCTCACCCTTCTGCTGCAGCGGCACGTAGTCGGTCAGCGGCCGGTCCGAAATGACCACGCCAGCCGCGTGGATGGAATCCTGCCTGATCAACCCTTCGAGGGGCAGCGCCAGGTCGATGATCTGCTTTGTCAAAGGTTCGTCGTCATAGCCCTGCTTTAATTCCTGCCCGGGCTTGAGGCAATGCGCAAGTTTGATGCCTGGGCCCTCGGGTATGAACTTCACGATCCGGTCGACATCGCCGTAGGGTATGCCCATGACACGGCCGGCATCCCTGGTCGCCTGTCGCGCTGCCATGGTGCCAAAAGTGATTATCTGGGCGACGTTCTCGCGGCCGTAGCGTTCAGCCACGTACGCCAGTACTTTCTCCCTGTCTACCGGCGAGAAATCGATGTCGATATCGGGCATGCTCTTGCGGCCGGGGTTGAGGAAGCGCTCGAAGAGGAGGTCGTACTTCAACGGATCGATGGCAGTGATGCCTAGGCAGTAGGCAACCAGGCTGCCAGCCGCCGAGCCACGGCCCGGGCCGACAGCTATGTCGTTGTCCCGCGCGAACTTGACAAAGTCCCAGACAATAAGGAAGTAGGAGGCGAAGTCCATCTCGCCGATGGTCGCCAGTTCGAACTCCAGCCGTTCCCTGACTTCAGTCGACGCTCCCCCGGGATAGCGCCAGGCAAGCCCCTCTTCGCACAGACGCCGCAGGTAGGCGTAGCCATCGCTCCCGTCAGCAGTCTCGAAGCCGGGAATCAGCAGCTTGTCAAAGTCCATGGTGACATTGCAGCGGTCGGCGATCTCGGCGGTGCTTGTCAGCGCTTCTGGCGCGTATGAAAATTTCTCTGCCATTTCAGCGGCGCTCTTGAGAAAGAAATCGTTGCTGGGCAGCGCCATGCCCTTGTTATCCAGTGAACTGCCCGTCTGTATGCAAAGCAACGCCTCATGGGCGGAGAAATCCTCTTCGCCCAGATAATGGACATCGTTGGTAGCGACCAGCGGCCGGCCGGTCTCGGCTGCCACCGCCATCACCAGCGGATTGATGGCCTTCTGCTCGTCGATGCCCTGGTTCTGGATCTCGATGTAAACGTTTTCAGACCCGAAAATATCCTGCAAATCCTGGACTTCTGCGATAGCGGCCTCTTTATCCCCTACCTTGAGCAATTTGGAGAGGCGGCCGCTGAGGCAGCCGGTGAGGGCGATGATGCCCTCCGAATGTTCCCGCAACACCTGCTTATCCACGCGCGGTTTGTAATAGAAACCCTCGAGAAAGCCTTTGGAGCTGATGCGCACCAGATTCTGATAGCCGGTATTGTTCTCGGCCAGCAGGGTCAAATGATTCCAGTCCATTGATTTCTTCTCGAACCGGTCGGGCGCCACGTAGGCTTCAAAGCCGATGATCGGCTTGATCCCGCGTTTGGTCGCCTCGCGATAGAACTCCACTGCTGCGGAAAGGACGCCATGGTCGGTGATGGCCACGGCGCTCATGCCAAGCTCCTGGCAGCGTTCAAGCAGTGGGACTATGCGGACAGCGCCATCGAGCACTGAATATTCACTGTGGACGTGGAGGTGGACAAAGCCTGACCCCGGCGGGGGTACCGGTTCAGCGCCAACAGGATTGGCGTATGACTCGCTCAAAAGTTCTCCCTTACCCTCACGACGAAAGATTCTACTCCCGTCGCGCTGCCGGTTCAATGATAACCGGGCATAAACCGTTCATTCTGTCGTCCGCTCGGGCTACGGCTGCCGCCGGTGTTGCGAATGTTGCCATGTCTGGACTTGCCAGTCGTAAAGCTTAGTCAGCGGGCGGCGCCGAAGGCGCCGCCCGCTGACGACAAATCCCTAGGCCTCCGAGCCCATCGGCCTGGTCATGGCCAGCATCATCACGCCGATCATGAATGCGACTACCGCGAGTCCCGTACAGCCGATCTGCATGGCGGAATGCTCCGCCCTGGCGGCCAGGCCCACGTGACAAAGTCCTACGAGAATAATTGGCAGTCCCATAACCTCATTGGTCGCCAACCAGTAAACCGCTATTAAAATTCCAGCTGCCCCCAGAGCATAACAAGTGGTTTTCATGGCGTCGTGCTGGTTCGACGCCAGAAACAGGCAGATATAACTGGCCGCCCCGTAGATCGACGCCAGCGCCCCGTTGACCATTCATCCCTTGAATTTCACCTGGTACTCCCTCCCAAGCTTTTTTCGCACCTGTGTGCCCTGAGCATCGGCGCGTTTTCAAAGAATTAGTTCGCTATCGGGCAAAGGTTATCCTGTAAGGGAATACGAAGAACAACAAGTTCATCGGCGCCAGAGATCCTGATAGCCCCGGAAATGGGTTTTTAATCTCCCTGGACTTCTTCAGTAACCCGGTCACCATTAACCACTGCCAAAAAACCGCCGCCGTATCGTTCGGCGCGAGCCGGCCCGATACCATGGGCCAGCAATAGCTTAGCGAGGGTTGTGGGCCGCAGGCGGGCAATGTCGCGCAAGGTTCGATCGCTGGCGACCACATAGGGGGGAACCGCCTCCCGGCGGGCCAGCTCCAGGCGATGGATCCTTAGCGCTTCGAAGAGCGCCCGGGCTTCGACATCCAGCTTCAGATCATTTCCCATGGCCATTGGCCGCCTGGTCCGGCCCGGACCAGTAGCTGTCTTCTTGTTTCCACCAGGCTCTTTTTCCGGTGGCAGCAGAAGCCGGACGGGCAGGTCGCCGCGCATCACCGCCCGTCCCTCCTCGGTCAGAACCACCAGCGGCCGTTGATCGCCGGTAAAATTCAACCAGCCCGCGGTGACGCAGCGGCGCAGGAGTTTGAGCAGCCATTCCTGGGATCGCCCCTCCAGGGCGCCGAAGGTCGGTGACTGGTCGAGACCACTCCAGGACAGCCTTTCATCTCCGGTGAACCCCCTGAGCAGGTTGGCGGCGACCTGGATGCCGAACCGGCCATTGGTCCGGGCCACGGCCGACAGCGCCTTGCGGACCGTCAGGCTGACCGTTTCCGGATCCTGCTCACCGCCTTCGGCGATTGCCATGCAGACATCACAGCGTCCGCAGCCGGAGAGCGTCTCCTCTTCATCGCCGAAATAGCGCAGGATGGCATCGTGGCGGCAACTGCCGCCCTCCGCCCAGCGCATCAATTCCAGGAACAGGTTCCACTTGTGCTGGATGGCTTCTGGATCTGAAACCCCGTCTTTGCCTGACCCTCGCTCGATCAGCCGGCGGCGTAGAGGCATATCACCCGGGTTTATCAGCATCAGACAGATGGAGTCACGGCCGTCACGCCCGGCGCGCCCCACTTCCTGGTAATAGGCTTCGATGGAACCAGGTGTCGCCAGATGCACTACCGTACGCACATCCGGACGATCGATACCCATACCGAAAGCGTTGGTCGCCACTACCACCTGACATCTGCCGATGAAAAAGTCCTTTTGTACACAGTCGCGCCGAGGGCCTGGCAATCCGGCATGATAAGCCTGGGCGCTCCAGCCGGCTCCAGCCAGGCGTTCCGCCTCGGCCTCGGTAGCCCGTCGCGTGGGCGAGTAGACAATTGCCGTTCCACTGCCACCCGGAGAGCCCAGCGCTTCCGCCAGCGCGGCATCTACCCACCGCTCCCGGTCACGGGCCCCGCTAACCTCGCGGACGCGCAGGGAAAGGTTCGGCCGGGCGAAACCGCTGACGATCTGCCGGGTATCGGCGCCCAGGCCCAGCCTGGCGATTATCTCGTCGCGCACGACCGGCGTGGCCGTCGCCGTACAGGCAAGAACCCGGGAGGCTTTCATCCGGGAAAGAAGCTCGCCGATCTGCATGTACTCGGGACGGAAGTCGTGTCCCCACTCGCTGATACAGTGAGCTTCATCCACCGCCACCAGGGGACAATCCATGCTCTCCACAAGGCGGCGGAAGCCGGGCTGCGAAAGGCGCTCGGGCGCGGCATATACCAGACGATAATCCCCCCGATCCAGCCGCGCCAGACGCTGGCGCTGCTCTTCGGGATCCAGGGTCGAGGCGATATAGGTTGCGGGAATGCCGCGCTCCTCCAGGGCTGCAACCTGGTCGTTCATCAGGGAAATCAGGGGAGAGATGACCAGCGTTGTCCCGGACAGCATCAAGGCCGGTAACTGGTAGATCAGGCTCTTGCCGCCGCCGGTTGGAGCTACGAGCAGAAGACGCTCTGCAGCCATCAGCGTGTCCAGGGCTTCCCGCTGGCCGGGGCGCAGCGACTCAAATCCCAGCCGTTCAAGCGCAGTCTGGTAATCATGTTCCACAGCTGGCTCTACCTGGTGAGAATGACCAATTTTACTCTGCATGAACAGTGTCCACTTTCGCGCCGTTCAGTAAGCCGGAACAAATATACCACGGGCTCCGGACACCGCCTCCAACAGTTCTTCAGCGAAGCAGGATCTGAAACAGGTGGTGCAGGCAAAACGCCACCATGCCACGGGATTCCTCATCTTGCCTGATCTCTTAATATTTATAAGGTAACACTGTTGGTCAGCTCGCCGATCCCATCTATGCGGACCGTGACTTCGTCCCCCACCTTCATTCCGCCTACGCCGGGAGGCGTGCCCGTCAGTATCACGTCACCGCGATTGAGCGTCATTACCCCGGAGATAAAAGCCACCAGCTCCAGCGGCGAAAAAATCATGTCTGAAATTGTTGCGCTTTGCCGCCGTGCGCCGTTCAGGAAAAGTTCCACTTTTGATTCCGGCGCCGGGGGCCCGGTTTCCAGCCACGGTCCCAGCGGACAGAAAGTATCAAAGCTCTTGGATCGCGTCCATTGCCCATCGAGACGCTGGAGATCACGCGCCGTAACATCATTGGCGCAGGTGTAGCCGAGCACATGGCTGGCAGCTTCGTCCACGGTTACCTTTCGAGCGGTTTTCCCGATGACGACCGCCAGTTCAGCCTCATAGTCAACCTGCCTGGAGGCGCCGGGCAGAACAATGGCGTCGCCCGGGCCGATCACCGACGATGGCGGCTTCAGGAAAATGACCGGCTCTGATGGAACAGCCATTCCCAGTTCATCAGCGTGGGAACGATAGTTCAATCCGACGGCGATTATTTTGCCAGGATGAATCAGCTCGAGATGCGTCATCTTATTCGATACCCGTCCCGAGCCGCACGCTAGTGGCGTCGGCGTCTTTTCATCATTCCGTATTCGATGCTGTCCACCAGCGCCTCCCAACTTGCCTCGATAATGTTCTCCGAGACGCCGATGGTGCCCCAGCTGTCGTGGCCGTCGCTGGAGTCGAGGAGCACGCGCGTGACTGCGCCCGTTCCCTTGTGCTCGTTGAGAATGCGCACTTTATAATTGACCAGATGGATCCGCGAAAGCTCTTCCACCAGTTTCGGATATCTTGCCGGCAGCAACTTTCTGAGGGCTATATCCAGGGCGTTAACCGGGCCGTTTCCCTCAGCGAAAGCTATCGGCAGCTCGCCGCCGCCGTTACCTTTGAGGACGATCTTGGCCTCGCTGATAACGGCGCTCTTGCGCTTTTGCACGATGACACGGAAGTTGTCGAGCTCGACTATTGGCTTGTGCAGGCCCAGCTCCCGCCGTAAAAACAGTTCGAACGATGCGTCGGCGACTTCGTAATGATAACCCGCGTGCTCCTTTTCCTTGAGCCTTTTGAGCAGGGCGCCAAGTTTTTCCTTGTCCCCGCTGAGATCCAGTCCCATCCCGGCTGCTTTCTTGAGGACAGTCGCTTGACCGGCCAGTTCACTGACCAGTATGCGCTGCTTGTTGCCCACCAGGGCCGGATCCACATGCTCAAAAGTCCTCGCGTCCTTGAGGGCCGCGCTCACGTGCAATCCGCCCTTGTGCGCGAAGGCGTTCTCGCCCACGTAGGGCTGGTGCGTTTCGGGGCTTACGTTCACTATCTCGGCAACATAATGAGAAGTCTCTGTAAGTTCCGCCAGTCGCCGGTCGCTGACACAGTCATAGCCCATCTTCAGCCTGAGCGCCGGGATGATCGATATCAGGTTGGCGTTGCCGCAGCGCTCGCCGTAACCGTTCACGGTCCCCTGAACCTGAGTCGCGCCTGCCTCGACCGCTTCGAGCGTCACCGCCACGGCGCAGTCGGAGTCGTTATGGGCGTGTATGCCAACGGGCACGCCAAGTCTGTCCACTACCTGTTTGACAACCTCGGATGCCCGGGACGGAAGCGTGGCGCCGTTGGTATCACAGAGAACAACCCTGGTCGCCCCACCCCTTACAGCGACCTCAAGCGTGCTCATTGCGTATTCCGGGTCGTCGTCGAACCCGTCAAAGAAATGCTCGGCGTCATAGAAGACCTCGCGGCCCTTGCCTGCGAGGAAACCAACGGTGCCCTCGATCATCTTCAGATTTTCCTCAAGACCCACCCTCAGCACCTTTTGAGTGTGCAGTTTCCAGCTCTTGCCGACGATGGTGACCACCGGCGTATCCACTTTGAGCAGCTGTTTGAGCAGCGGGTCCTGATGCGGCCTGGCGCCCTTCTTGTGCGTCATGCCGAAAGCGGCCAGCCTGGCAGTGCGCAGTCTGTGGCCGGCCATCTTTTGATAAAACTCCACATCCTTGGGATTAGAGCCGGGAAAGCCGCCCTCGATGTAATGCACGCCGAGGCGGTCCAGCCGCAAGGCGATCTGGACCTTCTCATCCACTGAAACACTCATGCCCTCCCGCTGCATGCCGTCCCGCAGAGTCGTGTCGTATATTTCAATGCGCTTTTTCGACATCTTTCCTGATGACGCTGAGAGTCTTTATTGCCAGGATAAAATGCATCGGCCTGACAAAGGGCCAATAGATCCGCTGCACCATATTCGGGTTAGACGAGGCTAAGGCGAGCGAAAGCCTGGCGCCGCTCCCATCTGAATCCATGAGATAACCCGCTTCCAGGTTGAAGAGCGTTGTCTTGAGCGAAAAGAAATATTTCCGGCCTCTATCGGCTTCGGTCAGCACAAACGGGCCAAACGAACCGCCCACGGCCAGCGGCTTCGACATATTACTTTTTGCCATCTCATAATAACTCTTGGAAAATAACATTTTTATCCCCCGCTTGAAACCGCCGATCAGAAAGATCCGCACCGCGAGCAGCGGCCACCTCTCGAGCGCTTTAAATACCGGGAATTTGTTCGGCATGCTCTCGATGTGCCCAGACACTTGATCGGCGGTTGCGTCTATCCAAATTGAATGGCTGCTCTCGATCACCTGACTGGATATGATAGTTGATTCCAACATACGGTTGATCAAACCCATTCCAGGTAGTGAGCATATTTGTCGTTCTTCGCCTTGATAATCCCGTAGAAGATGTCCTGTATCTTCTTCGTGATCGGACCCGGTTCGCCGATGACGCGGTCGTCCACTTCACGCAGCGGCACGATCTCGGCCGCCGTACCGGTGAGGAACGCCTCGTCGGCCACGTACAGGTCCGAACGGACCATGACTTTCTGCTCCAGCGGGATGCCTTCATCCTGGCAGATGGTAAAGACCGTATCCGCGGTTATGCCCTCCAGCACATCGCAGGAGGTTGTCGGCGTCGCCACGACACCATTCCTGACCACGAAGAGGTTCTCCCCCGACCCTTCCGAAAGGTTGCCCTGATCGTCGAGCAGAATAGCTTCTTCGTAACCGCCCTTAACCGCCTCTACTTTCGCCAGGCTGGAATTGATGTACTGCCCCGTCGCCTTGGCTGCCGGTGGCATGCTGTTTGGCCCGAAGCGCCGGAAAGAGGAGATCTTGGCGCGAATGCCATGCTCGATCCCCTCGTCGCCGAGATATGTGCCCCAGGGCCAGACGGCGATGCAGACATCTACCGGCGCATGCAGGGGGAAGAGCCCCATCTCACCGTAGCCACGATAAATTAACGGGCGTATGTAACAGCTCTTCAGGGAATTCGCCTGGATGACTTCCTTGGTCGCCTGCACCAGTTCCTCGGTGCTGAAAGGCACGTCCATCATGTATATCTTGGCCGAGCGCAGCAGCCGCTCGATATGGTCGGTCAGGCGGTAGACATGGGTTCCCTTTTTGGTGTCATACGCCCTGATGCCCTCAAAGACGCCCGATCCATAATGCAGCGCGTGGGTCAGTACGTGGACCCTGGCATCAGCCCAGTCCACCAGCTCCCCGTTCATCCAGATTTTCGAGACTTCAGTTATCGGCATGTGACTCCTTTTTCCAGGATCCGCCGCCGGTACAGCTTCCCGGCGATACGGCGATCAAAATTAACCCTTGCTGACTCTCTCCGCCACCAGGTCGCCTATTTCCGTGGTTGAGAAGCCGGTCTTGCCTACTGCCATGCTTTTCAGCTTGTTGGCGGTGACGTCGGCGATAGCGGCTTCGACTGCCGCCCCGGCCTCGCTTTCTCCCAGGAATTCGAGCATCATTTGCACGGCGGCGACAGCAGCCAGCGGGTTGATAACGTTCTGCCCGGTGTACTTGGGCGCCGAACCACCGATGGGTTCGAACATCGAGACACCCTCGGGATTGATGTTACCCCCGGCGGCGATGCCCATGCCACCCTGGATCATGGCGCCCAGGTCGGTGATGATATCGCCGAAGATATTGTCGGTGACGATGACATCGAACCATTCCGGATTCTTGATGAACCACATGCAGATGGCGTCGACATGGGCGTAATCCGTGGTGATGCCGGGATAATCCATCGCCACCTCATTGAAAGTGCGCTGCCAGAGATCCTGCGAATAGTTCAGCACGTTGGTTTTGCCGCAAAGCGTGAGCTTGTTGTCCTTTCCACGTTTCTGGCAATAGTCGAAAGCGTAGCGGATGCACCGCTCCACACCCTTGCGGGTATTGATGCTCTCCTGGATAGCCACCTCGTCCGGCTTACCCTTCTTCAGGAAGCCGCCGGCGCCAACGTAAAGGCCTTCCGTATTCTCACGCACGACGACAAAATCGATGTCGTCCGGCCCCTTGTCCTTGACCGGCGTTTCCACGCCTGGGAAAAGCTTCACCGGCCGCAGGTTGATGTACTGGTCCAGTTCGAAGCGAGCCTTGAGCAGGATGCCCTGCTCGAGAACGCCCGGCTTCACGTCCGGGTGCCCGATGGCGCCCAGGAAGATAGCGTCGTGGCTCTTGAGTTCGTCGAGCGCCGAGTCCGGCAGCGTCTCGCCGGTCCTCAGGTAACGATCGCCACCGAAGTCATAGTCAGTAGTCTCATACTCGAAACCGTACCGCGCCGCTGCGGCCTTGAGCACCTTCAGCCCTTCCAGCACCACTTCCGGCCCGGTTCCATCGCCGGGCATGACAGCTATGTTATGCATTCGCTCCTCCGCTTTGCTTGCGTTTTTTGACATGTTTCATCAGGCCGCCCGCCGTCACGATCTCCTGCATGAACTCCGGAAAACGGTCAGCCTGGTACGTAGTTTCCCTGGTCAGATTGACAACCTCTCCCTTGTCCAGGTCTACACGCAGCCTGTCGCCATTCTCTACCCCGGCCGCCGCCTCAGGGCAAACCAGGATCGGCAGGCCTATGTTGATGGCGTTGCGGTAAAAAATACGCGCGAACGACGTCGCCACCACACAGGAGACACCCGCGGCCCTGATCGCCACCGGCGCCTGTTCCCGCGATGATCCACAACCGAAGTTCTCATCGGCGACAATGATGTCCCCCGGTTGTACCCGTCCGATGAAGTCCCGGTCGATATCCTCCATACAGTGCGCCGCCAGCTCACCCGGGTCATGCGTGTTGAGATAACGCGCCGGGATAATGACATCGGTGTCGACATCACGGCCGTATTTATGTGCCGTACCTTCAAAGATCATGCCAGCACCTCCTCGGGAACCGCAACAGTTCCGGCTATCGCCGTGGCCGCCGCTACATAGGGTCCGGCCAGGTAGACCTCGCTCTCGGTGTGGCCCATGCGGCCAACAAAGTTGCGATTAGTTGTCGAGACGCAGCGCTCACCGGCAGCCAGGATGCCCATGTGCCCTCCCAGGCAGGGACCGCAGGTCGGCGTGCTGACCGCCACTTCGGCGTCGATGAAAACGTCGACCAGCCCTTCGCCAATCGCCTGCTGGTATACCAGCTGGCTTCCGGGGAAGACGATGGCGCGTACGTCTGGATGCACTTTGCGCCCCTTCAGCACTTCAGCCGCCATCCGCAGGTCTTCGATGCGTCCGTTGGTGCAGGAGCCGATGACCACCTGATCGATCTTCAGGTCGGCCAGCTCCGAAGCCGGTACCGTGTTCGACGGCAGATGCGGCTTGGCCACCTGAAGCTCGATTGAGCCCACATCTATGTCTATCACGCGCTCATATTCTGCGCCCTCGTCGCTTTTCATCATCACCGGCTCGCGCAATGCCCGGCCCCGGCAATACTCCTCCGTGGTCGCATCGGGCTCAACAATACCGTTCTTGCCGCCAGCCTCGATAGCCATGTTGCACATGGTAAAACGGCCATCCATGGACAACGCTTTTATGGCACTGCCACAGAATTCCATCGCCTGATACAGCGCGCCATCGACGCCGATCAGGCCAATCGTATACAGGATGTAATCCTTGCCGGTAACATAACGCCCCGGTTCACCCTCATAGTTGAACCTGACAGTCTCCGGCACCCGCAGCCAGACCTCGCCGGTGGCCATTCCTGCCGCCAGGTCGGTACTGCCGACGCCGGTGGCAAAGGCCCCCAGCGCCCCATAGGTGCACGTATGGGAGTCGGCGCCAATGACCACGTCTCCCGGAACCACCAAACCCTTTTCGGGCAGGATCACGTGCTCGATGCCCATGCGCCCGACATCATAGAAATTGGTCAGACCCTGCCGGCGGGCAAATTCCCGCACCAGCTTGGCCTGCTCCGCTGACTTGATGTCCTTGTTGGGAACGAAGTGGTCGCAAACCAGCACAACCTTCTCCGGATCCCAGACCCTGGTCATTCCCGCCGCCTCGAATTCCTGTATGGCCAGTGGCGCCGTGATATCGTTCGCCAGCGCCAGGTCCAGGCGCGCATTGACGAAATCACCCGCCCGCACCTCTACCTGACCACAGGCGCGTGCCAGTATCTTCTCTGTGATATTCATTGGTTTTGCCATCTATGTCACCGCTCCGGCTCTGTATGCATTGTTAAGTGCGCGGACATATGCCTTGGCGCTGGCCTCGACCACGTCGATAGACAATGCCGTGCCCGCGTACGCCTTACCCTTTACTTCCACCACTACGCGCACCTCTCCGAGAGAGTCTTTCCCCTCGGTCACGGAGCGCACCTGATAATCCTTCAGCTTTCCCTTCGTGCCGACAGCGTCGTCGATTGCCTTGAAGATCGATTCCATCGAGCCGCCGGAGAAGCTCTTGCCTGTGAGCTCCTCGCCTTCCTTCTCGATGATCACCTGGCAGGTGGGTACGAACTCGGAACTCGAGGTCACCTCATACGATTTCAGCTCGTAGATGTCCGACTGCTCACGTACCTCTTCGCCAACCAGCGCTTCCAGGTCAGCCGCGGTTATCTGCTTCTTTTTGTCCGCGACTTTCTTGAAATGTACGAACGCCTGGTTTAGTTCGTCATCCGAGAGCGTCATGCCCAGCTCTTCCATGGCCACCTTTAACGCATGGCGGCCTGAGTGCTTGCCGAGCACCAGGTCACTTGTACCCCGACCGACGCTGGCGGCGCTCATGATCTCATAGGTCGTCCGTTCCTTCAGCACTCCGTCCTGGTGTATACCCGACTCGTGGGCAAAGGCGTTCTTCCCCACGATCGCCTTGTTGGGCTGAACGTCATAGCCGATCAGACGGCTCACCAGACGGCTGGTACGGGTTATCTCAGTAGTCTTGATGCCGGTAGCCATGCCCAGCAGGCGCTTGCGGGTCTCCAGGATCATGACGATCTCCTCCAGCGATGCGTTGCCGGCCCGTTCACCCAGTCCGTTGATGGCGCATTCTACCTGCGAAGCGCCATTCTCCACCGCAGCCAGCGAATTGGCCACCGCCAGGCCCAGATCGTTATGGCAATGCACACTGACTACTACATCCTTGAGCCCCGGCGCCTTCTTGAACTGCTCCAAGATGAAATCGCCGAACTCGGTCGGTATGGCATAGCCTACCGTGTCAGGGATGTTGATTGTGCCGGCACCCTCGTCGATAGCCGCCTGCAACACCTGCGCCAGGTAGTCCGGGTCGCTGCGGGTTGCGTCCATGGCCGAGAACTCCACGTCATCGCAGAGGCCCACCGCCAGAGCGACCATGCGTTTGGCAGTCTCCAGCACTTCCTGACGCGACTTGCGCAGCTGATGTTTCAGATGCAAGTCGCTTGTTGATATGAAAGTATGAATGCGGGGGTGGTCGGCTTCCTTGATGGCATCCCATGCCGTGGTTATATCTTTCTCGATGGCGCGTGCCAGGGCACAAACGGACACACCGGAAACCCGTTGGGCGATGTTTTGTACACCCTCAAAATCCCCGGGAGATGAAATGGGGAATCCGGCTTCAATGACATCGACGCCCAGTCGCGCCAGCTGCTCGGCGATCTCCAGCTTCTCGAATGAATTGAGATTGATGCCAGGAGACTGTTCACCGTCCCGCAGCGTTGTGTCAAATATGATTATGCGATGAGGATCCATTGCTTCTCCTAAAACCACTCAGGTTTTGTGTGTAAAGAAAAAAGTGGCAGGTTTGCCGCACGGGCAAACTACTAAATAATCTCCCCCGAAAGGGGGAGGAGAAGCAAGCTCAGGAGAGAGGCGGCGGCAGGCAGTATAAAACTGCCTCCCACGGGGGAGGCCGGTCCCTGCACCATATGATATTTTGCAGAAATCCAGCCCATTATTGACACATGATATTGAAGTTCGAAGAAGATTTCAACTTTGAAGACGCCCTGGAAAGACGCCCGGAAAGGCTTTACGACAAGATCTCCAGCCTTTTCAGCTAGCCAGCCTCGCGCAACCGGGTTTTCCCCTCTTTCTTAACCAGGGTCACAAACAGTTCGACCAGCCGTGGATCGAACTGGCTTCCGGAGCCTTTTTCCAGTTCCGCCAAAGCCTGAGCTTTATTCATGGCCTTCCGGTATGGCCGGTCTGAACGCATTGCCCGATAGGCATCCATAATGCCAACCACCCGCGCCATTAATGGAATCTGCTTGCCCTGCAGGCGCTCAGGGTAACCGTCGCCGTCCCAGCGTTCATGGTGGTAGAGAATGGCGGAAATGAAATCCTGTAACTGCTTTGCTTCTTTGAGGATTCGCTGCCCGATCTCCGGATGTTGCTGAACAGCTGCCAGCTCTTCCGGCAAGAGCTTGTCTTTCTTTCTTAAAATAGACCCTGGCACGCCGATCTTACCAATGTCGTGAAGCCTTGCCGCCAGAACCAGGGAGTCAGCCTGATCTTCCGCCATGCCCAGCTCACGAGCCATCGCCGCGGCTATCTCAGCCAGGGCACTCGTGTCCACAGCCGAGTAGTGGTCACTGACGTCAACCGCCTCGGCCAGGGCACGCATTGTCTGCAAGCTGGCTCCCTCGAGACGGCTATAGAGGCGCTCGACATCACCATCCTCGAGTTCGGCGCCGATCCTTGAGTTCGGCGCCGGAAAGATCCCGAAAATAGACCACCCGGTCGCGGCCACACCGCTTTGCGAACAGAAGTGCGGTATCCGCCGCCGAAATCAGGCTGTCAGCATCGCTGGCGCAGTCCGGCAGATCGCCCACGCCAACGCTTGCTGAAACAAGATTCTCCGGCAGCTCAACTTCATGCGCCACTTCCTTCATCAGGCTCCGCAACCTGTCCGCTGTTATCATTGCCTCGCCGCTCGGTGCTTCCGGCAGCACCACCATGAATTCCTCACCGCCATACCTGGCCGTATAACCACCTTTACGGATTTCATTGCGCAGTAGCTTGCCCACACGCTTCAGTACTTCATCACCCTTTTGATGACCGAAACGATCGTTGATAGTCTTGAAGTGGTCCAGATCAAGCATGATGAGCGACAACGGCTTATGCTGTCGACAAGCCCTGTCAACTTCCCACCTTAGATGATGCTGAAAATGTGCGTGGTTCCGCAAACCGGTCAACAAATCGGTATCGGCCATCTCACGTGCCTGTTTGTGCAAAATCTCCAGCTCTGCATACTGGTCCTTCAGCTCATCATTAGCAGCCGCCAGCAATTCTTCTTTCTCCCGCACCGCCAGCATCAGACTATTAAAATTCTCTCCGATTTCGTTGATGGGGTTTTGTCCAACAGCCTGTCGGTAGACCGAACATTCCGAACAGTCAGCCAATTTTTGGGCAAAACGGCCTTGCACTTTTTCATTACAAAAAGTCCCCGCTATTAACCAGCACCGAACATGCACGCGTCCATAGACCGGGCAAGCCGTCGATGAACAGTTCTTCACTTCCCAACAGTTGGGCAGATGCGGATCCTCGAAAATGACATTCCAGTCCTGCGTCCTTATAACCTTGTGAGTAAGGGTAGAAAACTTCTCCTTTGCATCCTCCAGCTCGACCTTTCTCTGCGCAAGTTCCATATTTCGCTGATACAAGGTTATTTTCACCAGGAAATAACAGAAGGTGCCGACGAGGAAGCCCGCCACCAGGCAAGCAAGCCGGAAGTAAATCTTTCGGTCGGGATCCCAGGTGACAAAGGGACCGACTATCTGTGGGAAAACAAGCCCCATGGTAAGCCCGAAGGCTATCATGACCATAAAGATTCGCCGCATGGAGGATAAGCGCTGTGCCAGAAATTTCAACATCCGCCCTGCCTCTGTTTTGTTGTCAGCCAGCCTGGCTCAACTCGAGCTCGCCGGTTTCCCTTGTGACCTCGATAAACAATCCCACCAGCTGTGGATCAAACTGGGTCCCAGCCCCTTTGCGGAGTTCCTCAAGAGCATGTGCCGGTGAAAGCGCTTTACTGTATGGCCGGTCGCATAGCATGGCACGATATGAGTCTATAATTCCAACCACGCGAGCCATTACGGGAATCTCCTGGCCTTTGAGCCGCTCCGGGTAACCGTTACCGTCCCAACGCTCATGGTGGTAGAGGATAGCCTGGATGAGTTCCTGAATCTGTTCCATTTCCTTTAGTAATCTCTGACCGATCTCCGGATGCTGCTGGACGATTGCCAGCTCCTCCTGCGAAAGCTTTTCCTTTTTTCTGAGGATAGAACCCGGAACGCCTACTTTGCCGATGTCATGGAGTCTGGTAGCGAGGGCCAGCGCGTCCGCCTGCTCCTGGTCCATCCCCAGCCGTTCAGCGATCGCTATCGCCACCTTGGCCATACTGGATGTGTTTGCCTGGGAATACGCATCACTGGCATCAACAGCCTCAGCCAGCGCCCGAATCGTCTGCAGACTGGCGCCCTCGAGTCGGCTATGCAAACGATCGAAATCTCCTTCCCTCAATTCAGTGTCAGCAAGGTCGCAAAAATATGACACCCGGTTTCTGCCCTTTCTCTTGGCAAAGAGCAGTGCAGAGTCTGCCGCCGATATCAGGCTGTCAGCGTCACTCGCGCAGTGAGGAAGATCTGCAACACCGAAACTGCAGGCCACAAATCCTGACGGAAGTCCTGTTTCCGCTTCCACGGTTTTGACCTTAAGGCGGAGCTTGTCCGCGACAACCATGGCAGTTTGTGCCGTCGAATCGGGCAGCACCAACACAAACTCTTCACCGCCGTAGCGAGCCGCATATCCATTGCTGTTTACTTCCTGGCGAATTATTTTGCCTATCCATTGTAACACCTCATCACCTTTTTGGTGCCCGAACTGGTCGTTTACAGCTTTGAAATAGTCGAGATCAAGCATGATCAGCGTCAGCGGTCTGCCATAACGCTGGGCCCGTTCAACCTCCCATTTCAGATGCTGCTGAAAGTGTCCGTGATTCTTGAGGCCGGTAAGCATGTCCGTGTCAGCCATCTCCCTGGCCTGCTTGTGCATAAGCTCCAGCTCACCATACTGCTTTTGCAGTTCATCGTTGGTCTCCGAGAGCATGTCTTCCTTCTCGCGTAGCGCCCACATCAGGCTGTTGAAGTTTTCGCCTATCTCGTTAATGGGGTCGCGTTCGATGGATGCCTTGTATACCTCACATTTGGCGCAGTCCCCCAGCTTCTGTGCGAAGCGTCCCTGGACCTCGCCCCGGCAGTAAGTTCCAGCGACCAGCCAGCAGCGCATATGCTCCTTGCCAAAAGACGGGCAATCCTCAGCCGTGCAGTTTTTGGCCTTCCAACACGTGGGGATAGCCGGATCGTGAAAACTGACGTTCCAGTCGCGTTGGGTGATGGCATCGTGTGTAAGCGCTGAAAATTTCTTCTTGGCGTCAGACAACATCCTGGACTGCTGATGTATTCGGTCTTCTTCGCGCCCGACGACATAGGCTACGATGCCTGCGAGGATCGGCGCCAGGACGATATGCATAACCTCGTAATCAGAGCCAAATCTCTCTTCAACAACAAAGGCAAAAATCGCATAGACAAGGCCGGTTGCCGCCCCGGCGATTCCGTATTTAAATGCCCTGGTCCTAGTAACTGAAGTCTTCATAACCGCCCAAAAAATGTGAGAGAACCTGCTAATGCAGCCATCGGTCCCTATTGAACATACTTGAGAAATCTCATTCTTATTTGAAGGGGTTCGCCATAAAGGGTTGAAACAACTATCTGTAAGGCTTTGCGGCCTGAGAATTCTGGCGAAAAACCGCCATAAGCGCTCGTTAGATGAATTCG